>NZ_JBMJCT010000012.1:0-174089 GCF_049222185.1 Streptomyces sp. LaBMicrA B280
TGGGGTAAGGCTCCCAGTAGACGACTGGGTTGATAGGCCGGATCTGGAAGCCAGGTAACTGGTGGAGGTGACCGGTACTAATAGGCCGAGGGCTTGTCCTCAGTTGCTCGCGTCCACTGTGTTGGTTCTGAAACCACGAACAACCAAAGTGCCGGTTGTCAGTTTCATAGTGTTTCGGTGGTTATAGCGTTAGGGAAACGCCCGGTTACATTCCGAACCCGGAAGCTAAGCCTTTCAGCGCCGATGGTACTGCAGGGGGGACCCTGTGGGAGAGTAGGACGCCGCCGAACAATTTTTAGGGAAACCCCCGCACCGTTGGTGCGGGGGTTTTCTGCGTTCCGGGACAGATGCAGAGCCAATATCCGGGACGCGCAGTGTCCTCCGAAGAGCCCGGCACGTTATCAGCCCATGACGATGTCCCGTTATAAGTCCTCCGTCGAGCACCCCGGTGTCCTCGCCCTCAAAGAGCACATCGCGGCGGTCCGTACCGAGGTCACCGGTCACCCCCTCTACACGAGCTTCCGCAGCCGCCGGGACGTCGCCGTGTTCATGGAGCACCACGCCTTCGCCGTATGGGACTTCATGTCGTTGCTGAAGAGCCTCCAGCGGCAGCTGACCTGCACCAGCGTGCCGTGGGTGCCCCAGGGGCCGGTGGCCTCCCGTCGGCTGATCAACGAGATCACCCTGGTGGAGGAGAGCGACGAGTCGGGCGAGGGATTCATCTCCCACTTCGAGCTGTACCGGGCCGCGATGGACGACGCCGGCGCCGACCCCGGACCGCTGGACGCCTTCCTCGACCTGATCCGCTCCGGCACCCCCGTCCCCAAGGCCCTCGTGGTCGCGGAATCGCCGCTGCCGGTGCGGGACTTCGTCGGCGCGACCTGGAACGTCATCGAGACCGCCCCGGTGCACGTACAGGCCGCGGTGTTCGCCTTCGGGCGCGAGGATCTGATCCCGGAGATGTTCGAGCAGGTCGTTCGCATCGACGACCGCGACGGGAGCCTCGCCACGTTCAAGAACTACCTCCACCGGCACATCGAGGTCGACGCCGACGAGCACACCCCCATGGCCATGCGCATGCTGGCCGACCTCTGCGGTGACGACGGCCGTAAGTGGGAGGAGTGCACCCACGCGGTGCGCGAGGCGCTGGGCGAGCGGGCCCGGTTCTGGGACGCCATCCTGCGGCGGATCCGCGAAGGAGGCCCGGTCGCCTTCTCGTAGGCTGGGGCCATGCGTTATGACCTGATCATCTTCGACAACGACGGCGTCCTGGTGGACAGCGAGCCGATCTCCAACCGCCACCTGGCGGCCTACCTCACCGAGCTGGGGATCGAGACGTCCTACGAGGACTCCCTGCGCGACTACATGGGCTCGGCGATGCACCGGGTGCACGAGCTCGTCCTGGAGCGCACCGGGCGGCGGCTGCCGGCCGACTTCGACGATGTCTTCCACGCGCGTGTCTTCGCCGCGTTCGAGCGGGAGTTGGGGCCCGTCCCGGGCGCCGCCGAGGTGCTGGAGAAGCTGGCCGCGGACGAGGTGCCGTACTGCGTGGCCTCCTCCGGGAGCCATGAGCGGATCAGGGTGGGGCACCGCACCACCGGGCTCGACCGGTGGTTCCGGCAGGAGCGGGTCTTCAGCTCCCAGGACGTGGGCAAGGGCAAGCCCGCGCCCGACCTCTTCCTGTACGCGGCCGAGCGGATGGGCGTCGCCCCCGAGCGGTGTGCGGTCGTGGAGGACTCCCCGCTGGGCGTCCAGGCGGCCGTGGCGGCCGGGATGGACGTGTACGGCTTCACCGCGATGACCCCGGCCGAGCGGCTCACCGGGGCCACCCAACTCTTCGCGGACATGGGGGAGTTGCCCGACCTGCTGAAATGACCCGCGGTATGACCCGTGCCATCCGCCGGTGCCTGACATCTGTCATGCCGTCGTCCGGACGAACGTTTCTACCGGCGCACCCCCGCCGGACGGGAAGCTGAGGGCATGACGAAGAACACGGGGAACCACAGCCGGAGCACGCAGCAGAACCCGAGCATGCTGGACAACCTCCGGCCGCTCATCATCGACGTGGTCGTGCCCATCGGGGCGTACTACGTCCTCAAGGACGGCCTCGGCGCGAGCACGATCGCGGCGCTCGCCTGGAGCAGTGTGGTGCCGGCGGCGCGCACCGTGTGGGGCCTGGTGCGCGAGCGCCGGGCCAACGCGCTGGCCTGCCTGATCCTGGTGGTCAACCTCGTCTCCCTGCTGGTGAGCACGCTCGCCGGGGATCCGCGGCTGATGCTCGCCAAGGACGGCGCGGTCAGCAGCACCGTCGGCATCGGCATCCTGGTCTCGGTCCGGCTCGGCCGGCCGATGATGACGGCCGCGGTGATGCCCTTCCTGGTGAAGGGCGACGCGGCGATGGAGGCCGCCTGGCGGCGGCTGACCGGCGGCACCTCGGTACGGTCCGGGGAGTTCCGGCAGCGCGAGCGGCTGTTCTCCCTCGTCTGGGGCGTGGCGCTGCTCGCCGAGTACGTCGCCCGGGTCGTCGGCGCCTACACCGTCCCCGTGGACACCATGGTCTGGCTCGGCACCGTCGTCCTGATCGCCACGATGGTGGTCGCCTTCCGGGTCAGCGGGGTGCTGGCCGCGGGCCCGATGGAGCGGCTGCTGGAGGCCGAGGCCGCCGCCGGGGCCGACGCCACCGAAGCTGAAGGAAATTCACCTTTGGCGATGTCTACCCACAAGTAAGCCGGGGCCCTACGCTCGCCGCCATGACTGAACTGCTGCGGCGAGGCAGGGCCTCTTTGGCGTTCGCCTTCTTCGCCCAGGGCGCCGCCTTCGCCCTGCTGGTGACGCGCATCCCCGCCATCCAGGACCGGTACGGCATCTCCGATGCCCTGCTACCGGTCTTTCTGGCTGCCGTGCCGGTGCTCGCGGGCGTCGGCAGCGTCACCACCGAGCAGCTGGTCAAGCGGGTCCGGCCCAGCCGGCTGCTGCGCTGGTCCCAGCCGGTGGTGCTGCTCGCGCTGCTGGCCGCCGGGGCGGGCGGGCAGGGGCAGTTGGCCGCGGTGGCGGTGGCGCTCGGCGTCTTCGGGCTGTCGGTGGGAATGCTGGACGCCTCGATGAACATGCTCGGGGTCAGCCTCCAGCGGTCGTACGGGCGCAGCATCATGCTCAGCTTCCACGCCGCGTACAGCCTGGGCGGCATCGTCGGGGCCTCGCTCGCCTGGGCCGGGGCGCACTGGCAGCTCGCGCTGTGGGTGTCGTACCTGCCGGTGGTGGCGGTCCTGCTCCCGGCGACGCTCGTGGGCAGCCGGTGGTACGTCGACGGGGACGCGGCGGCGCCGGTGGCGCGGGGGAGCGGCGGCGGGGGCGTGGTCTTCCGGCTGCTGCTGCCGCTGTGCCTGGTGATGACCTTCGCGTACATCGGGGACTCGACGGTCTCCAACTGGAGCGCCAAGTACCTGAAGGACGTGCTGGGCAGCTCGGAGCAGCTGGCGACGGTGCCGTACAACGTGTACATGGTGACCACGCTGGTCGGGCGGACCCTGGGGGACTTCGGGGTACGGCGCTTCGGCGCGGTGGCGGTCGTACGGCTCGGAGCGCTGGTGGCGGCCGCCGGGTTCGCGGTGGTGGCGGTGGCGCCCGGGGCGTGGGTGGGGATGCTCGGGTTCACGCTGCTGGGCCTCGGGCTGTGCGTGCTGGTGCCGCAGACCTTCGCGGCGGCGGGACGGCTTTTCCCCGGGGCGTCGGACGCGGCGGTCGCGCGGCTGAACATCTTCAATTACGTCGGTTTCCTGGTCGGATCGCCGCTGGTGGGCGCGGTGGGAGACGCCTGGAGCTATCGCGGGGCGATGCTGCTGCCGATGGTGTTGGTGCTGGTGACGCTCGTGTACGCCAGGTCGTTCGCGACGAGCGGGGGCCGATACGGTGGCGGGCATGAGCGGCCGCGCACAGCTGATGTGGGACGAGGCAGTAACGGGCTATGACTTCGGCTCCGGGCACCCGATGGACCCGGTACGGCTGGCGCTGACCCGGAGGCTGGTCGGTGCCCTGGGAGTCGACCGGGAGCTGGAGGTCGTCGCGGCGAAGCCGGCCGGTGAGTCCACGCTGCGCCTCGTCCACCGGGACGACTACATCGAGGCGGTGAAGGCCGCGTCGGCGGACCCGGCGGGGGCGGACCCGTCGTACGGGCTCGGGACGCTGGACGATCCCGCGTTCGCCGGGATGCACGAGGTGTCCGCGCTGATCGCGGGGCAGTCGGTGGCGGCGGCCGAGGCGGTGTGGCGGGGGGAGGCCCTGCACGCGGTGAACTTCACCGGCGGGCTGCACCACGCGATGCCGGGGGCCGCGTCCGGGTTCTGTGTGTACAACGACGCGGCGCTCGCCATCGCGCGGCTGCTGGAGCTGGGCGTCGAGCGGGTCGCGTACGTGGATGTGGACGTGCACCACGGGGACGGGGTGCAGGCCGCGTTCTGGGAGGACCCGCGGGTGCTGACGGTCTCGGTGCACGAGCATCCCCGTACGTTGTTCCCGCAGTCCGGCTGGCCGCAGGAGACCGGTGCCGGGGCGGGGGAGGGGGCGGCGGTGAACCTGCCGCTGCCGGCCGGGACGGGGGACGCGGGGTGGGTGCGGGCGTTCCACGCGGTGGTGCCCGAGCTGCTCGCGGACTTCCGGCCCCAGGTGCTGGTCTCCCAGCACGGGGCGGACACGCACTTCGAGGATCCGCTCGCGCATCTCGCGGTCTCGCTGGACGCGCAGCGGGCGGTGCAGCTGGCCTGCCATGAGCTGGCGCACGAGTACGCCGACGGGAAGTGGGTCGCGCTGGGCGGCGGCGGTTACGCGGTGGTGGACGTCGTGCCCCGCTCCTGGACGCATCTCGTGGCCATCGCGGCGGGGCGGCCCGTCACCCCGGAGACGGTGATCCCCGAGGGCTGGCGCCAGGAGGTCTACGCCCGCACCCGCGAGCTGGCTCCGCAGCGGATGACGGACGGCCGCTGGCCGGTCTCCTGGACCCCCTGGGAGGGGGGTTACGACCCCGCCGACCGCCTCGACCAGTCCGTCCTGGCGACCCGCCGCGCGGCATTCCCCTTGCGGGGCCTGCTCCCCTAGGGAGGTCCCGGGAACCCCCCCCGGGGCCTCTTACGCCAACCGTGGGCAAATCCCCCGGTATTTCCCTTACCGGGCACGCCGATGCGCCACCATCGCAAGCGTGTTGACCTACCTGTCCGCCGCCCGGCTGGCCGGGGTCGTCGAGACCCCCCGGGAGCGGAGTCTGCGGAGGTACCGTCAGTTCGCGGCCCGCGATCCCCGGGTGCTGCTCGGGATCGACCCGCAAGGGACGTGGGGCGAGCCGGAGTTGCTGGGGCTGATGGCGCGCAGGTGCGGTGTTTCGGCCGATCCTCGGCACCGTTCGGGGCCGGATGTGATCGATCCGGCGCGGACGCTCGCCGGGCTGGACGCCTTCGCGGAACGACTCGCGGCGGCCGCGCGGCGTCACGCACCGGTGCTGTTCGGCACCGGGCACCCCCGCTCGCTGCTGGGTTTCTACGCCGCCCTCGCGGACGCCCTCTCGGCGGCGGGATGTGAGGTCCTCACCCCCGCGGGGGGTCGCTGTGTCGACATATTGACCCAGTTCGGTCTACGTACGCATCGCATCGACTACGTACGACGCGTCGCGTTGGTGCGGGAAACCGAGGGCGGGCGCCCCGGTTGTGAGCCTGGCGCGCACTGCCATTCGCCGCTGCCGGTCAGGGTCGTCCTCCAGGCCGCCGCGGCCGCCGGCGGCCCGCTGCCCGAGCTGGTCGTCGGCGATCACGGCTGGCTCTGCGGCGCAGGTCAGCTGGGGTTCGAGGCGATCGGCCCGGCCGACTCCGACGATCCCGCGCCGTTCGTCGGGCAGGCGGAGGGCGCCGTGCGGGTCGTCGTACCCCTGGACGACGGAGTCCGGTCTAGTCACTACCTGCCACTCACCCGCTACGTGCTCAAACGCGCATGTCTGTCACAGTAGGCCGCCGATGGGTGCACCTCTTCCCCACTCGCATCACCCGCCCCTAGTCTGGGGAGTGAGCACGCAACGACGAAGAGTCACCGGAAGGGGAAGCCGGTGGCCGTCGAGTGCGGAAGGTTCAGGTGTGTCATGGCTGCAGCTGGCGAGAGGCCTCTGAACGAGGTTCAGTTCCTGACCGTGGCGGAGGTCGCCACGGTGATGCGAGTGTCGAAGATGACCGTGTACCGCCTGGTGCACAGCGGTCATCTGCCCGCGATCCGGGTGGGGCGGTCCTTCCGCGTCCCCGAGCAAGCGGTCCACGAGTACCTCCGCGACAGCTATGTGGGGGTGGAGACGGCCTGACGATCCCCTCCGGGGGATCCCCCGGAGACCCTCGATTACGACCTCAGCGCTCGGTTGGGTAGGCTAGCCCCTCGTAGGTCGTGTGGGCCCATGGCGCCCAAACAACCGAGTGATGAGAAGTGAGCGAGGGTAGTCGTGGGCTCTGTTATCAAGAAGCGGCGCAAGCGGATGGCCAAGAAGAAGCACCGCAAGCTGCTCAAGCGCACGCGCGTTCAGCGCCGCAACAAGAAGTAAGCGGCGACGCGAGAGCGTGTTCTGTGGCCCCCCATCGACAATGATGGGGGGCCACAGATGTATCCCCGGTGACCCGGTGGCGATCCGGCCGACTCCGGCCGGGGAATTTCCGTCACCTCGCGCAGCGGGCGGTCATCACAGCGCGACACCCACCCGCTAGGTTGGCCCCCACGGGGAACGCGGAACGTGCGTAACGCGGAAGGAAGGCGCTGATCTTGGGCAAGGTCGTGCTCGTCACCGGGGTCGCCCGGCAGCTGGGCGGCCGGTTCGTGCGGCGGATCCAGCGGGACCCGGAGGTCGAGCGGGTGATCGCGGTGGACGCGGTGCCGCCCGCGCACCAGCTGGGCGGGGCCGACTTCGTCCAGGCCGACATCCGGCAGCCGACCATAGCCAGAGTGCTCGCCGAGACCGGCGCCGACACCGTCGTACACCTCGATGTCACGGGCACCGCGCTGGGCGGCGGCAACCGCGCCACGGTCAAGGAGACCAACGTCATCGGCACCATGCAGCTGCTCGGCGCCTGCCAGAAGTCACCGGCGGTGCGGCGGCTGGTGATCAAGTCCAGCACCAATGTGTACGGCTCCGCGCCGCGCGATCCCGCCGTGTTCACGGAGACCACCCCGGCCAAGTCGCTGCCCAGCGGCGGGTTCGCGAAGGACACCGTCGAGGTCGAGGGATATGTGCGCGGGTTCGCCCGGCGGCGGCCCGATGTGGCCGTGTGCGTGCTGCGGTTCGCCAACATCCTCGGGCCGTCCGCAGACACCCCGCTCGCCTCGTACTTCGCGCTGCCGGTGCTGCCGACCGTGTTCGGCTACGACCCGCGGTTGCAGTTCGTGCACGAGGACGACGTGGTGGAGGTGCTGCGGCTCGCCTCGCACGAGCCGCGCCGGGGCACCCTCAACAGCGGCACGTTCAACATCGCCGGGGACGGGGTGCTGCTGCTCTCGCAGTGCTCCCGGCGGCTCGGGCGGCCCACCGTGCCCCTGCTGCTGCCCGCGGTCACCTGGGCCGGCTCCCTGGTCCGTACGCTGGGTATGACGGACTTCTCACCGGAGCAGTTCAGGCTGCTGACCCATGGGCGGGTCGTGGACACCGTCCAGATGCGCGAGACGCTGGGGTTCACGCCCCGCTTTACGACGGCGGAGGCGTTCGCGGACTTCGCCCGGGGCCAGGGCGCGGGGCTGCTGCCGCCGGAGGCCGTCGCGGGAGCCGTCGACCGGATCGCCGCGCTCGCCCTGCCGGGCGGCGGCCGGACCACGACGCAGAGCGCCGACCGAGGAGCGCGGTAACGATGGCGGACGCCAAGGTCATTCCCTTCGACGACGACCGGTCCCGGGGAAGCGGGAGCGGCGGTGGCCCCCAGCGGTCCGGGAGACGGCGGGGCGCGGGCGGCCGACGCGGTGGCCGCGGCGACGCCGGGGCCGGTGAGCTGGGTGAGGTGCAGCGGCTGCCGGGGCGGGAGCCGACGGCGCAGGACGGCCCGGCGGGCGAGGACGAGCGGCCGGTGGACCGGCCCGTACCCGCTGACGAGGGCGGTCTGGAGCGGCGGGTCGCGGCCGGACTGTCGTTCCTGCGGCGCAGGCTGACCGGGGACTACGAGGTCGACGACTTCGGGTACGACGCGGAGCTGACCGACCAGGTCCTGATGTCGCTGCTGCGCCCGGTGTACGAGAAGTACTTCAGGGTCGAGGTCAAGGGCGTCGAGAACATCCCGGACAAGGGCGGGGCGCTGATCGTCGCCAACCACTCCGGGACGCTGCCGCTGGACGGGCTGATGATGCAGGTCGCGGTGCACGACCACCATCCGGCCGACCGGCATCTGCGGCTGCTCGCGGCGGACCTGGTGTTCGTGCTGCCGGTGGTCAACGAGCTGGCGCGCAAGCTCGGGCACACCCTGGCGTGCGCGGAGGACGCGGAACGGCTGCTGGAGCAGGGCGAGCTGGTGGGGGTGATGCCCGAGGGGTTCAAGGGCATCGGGAAGCCCTTCAGTGAGCGGTACAAGCTCCAGCGGTTCGGGCGGGGCGGGTTCGTGTCGACGGCGATGCGGCAGGGGGTGCCGATCATTCCGTGCTCGATCGTCGGGGCGGAGGAGATCTATCCGATGATCGGCAACGCGAAGACGGTCGCGCGGGTGCTGGGCATCCCGTACTTCCCGCTGACCCCGACGTTCCCCTGGCTCGGGCCGCTGGGCGCGGTGCCGCTGCCGACGAAGTGGACGATCCAGTTCGGCGAGCCGATCCCGACGGACGGGTATCCGCCGGAGGCGGCCGAGGATCCGATGCTGATGTTCAACCTCACCGACCAGGTGCGGGAGCAGATCCAGCACACCCTGTACAAGCTGCTGGTGCAGCGGCGGTCGGTCTTCTTCTAGCCCGGGTTGCGACTTCCAGCCCGGGCTACGACTTCTGGCCTGCCGTACGACTTCTCGCCCGCGGCACGACGACGAGGGCGCCCCCGCTCGGGTGGGGGCGCCCTCGCTGTCGTACGTCCCTAGTTCGCCTGGTCGTTGTCGATCCCCAGGCCCGGGAGGAGGCCCGGGAGGAGCGGGGGGAGGGTGACGTCGGGGGCGGTGGCCGGGGGTTTGGTGGTGGGCGGGGTGCTGCTGTCGCCGCTGGACTTCGGCGGGTCGAGCAGGCCGCCGGTGCTGCCGCCGAGCAGCCCGTCGTCGGTGCTCTCGCTGGCCGAGCCGGTCGGGTGCTCGCTGGTGGTGTGACCGGCGGACGGGGCGCTGTGGCGCGGCGTGGTCGAGCGGTGGGTGCCGGGGGACGCCGAGCCGGAGCCCCGGTGCCTGCCGTCGCCGCCCTGGGAGGACTGCTGCGGCAGCAGGGACTGCAGCGGGGCGACTTCCTGGTCTATGGCGTCGAACACCGACGACACCTGCTGTTTGACGTCTCCGAGCTGCACCGGCAGCTTGTCGCTCAGCGCGCTCCATGCCTCGCGGTGGGACCGCGAGAACGTGGACAGCGCCTGGATCGGGCCCAGCTGGTCCGGATCGGCCTCGTAGGCCGCGTGCAGCAGCCGGTGGCCCTCGGTGACGTCGTGCTGCATCCCGGACAGGGTGCGGCGGATCTCGCCGATGGACTCATGGTCGAGATGGCCGCCGCGGCCGCGCTCCATCAGCCGGCGGGCCTCGCCGAGCCGGGTGGACGCCTGGTCGAGGTAGACCTGGCCGCGCTGGTCCTCGCCGTTGCTCAGATAGTCGAGCTTGAAGTCCTCGATGCCGCGTTTCAGTCCGTACAGCGAGTCGCCGGGCAGGGCGTGGGAGCTGGCGGCGGCGACCCCGCCGAAGGCCCCCGCGGCCACGCCCACGCTGAGTCCGCCGGCCGCGAGGCCCTTGGTCAGCCTGGACCGCGGCCGGAGTTTGCCCAGCGGGCTCGCCCGGTGCGTGCCCTTGCCCTTGCGCTGACCCGGTACGGTCGGCTCCGCCGCCCCGGTCCCCTCCTGGAGCATGGCCTCCATCGCGGCCACCAGCTGTGCGCGCTGGACGACCTTGACGTCGGGGTCGAGCTGCGGCCTGGGCAGCGCGCCGAGTCCGTCCGCGAGGGCCAGCAGACGGCCCCGCTCGGTCAGTTCCTCGGTGGTCGGCGGGGAACCCGCCGGTTCGTCGGACTGCTCGGCCGCCGTGTCCCGGTCGGGCTGCTCCTCCAGGGCCTGGGCGAAGGCGTTCGCCCGCCGGTGCGCCGATACGTTCGCGATCACTGGCGGCACCTCCTCTCGTCATGACGGTCGACTCCCCAGGGGGTCCTGAGGGTTGCACGCCCCCGGCCACTCCACCCGATCGAGCGATGGGCTGGCCGGGAGGTGACCACAGGGAGCCTGTATCCCGCACAACGACTGGCGCGGCACTTGGGTTACGGACTCCGATTGATCCGTGCGGAAAGTCAACGCGCCTTTACGGAAGGTGAGTTGGCGATCGCCCGCAGTGGCGGGCCGGGGGCGGGTGCTTTCAGCGGGCGTCGTCCGGCAGCAGCCGGGCGAGGGTGCGCACGGCGCGGTACTGGAGGGTCTTGATCGCGCCCTCGTTCTTGCCCATCACCCGGGCGGTCTCCGCGACCGAGAGGCCCTGGAGGAAGCGGAGCGTCACGCACTCCTGCTGCTGCGGGTTGAGGCGTCGTACGGCGTCCAGGAGCGCGGCGTTCGACAGGGACTCCAGGACGGAGTCCTCCGGCGAGCGCTCGACCTCGTTGGCGTCCAGCATCTCGCCGGTGGTGACCTCAAGCCGGAAGCGGCTGGACTTGAAGTGGTCGGCGACGAGATTGCGGGCGATCGTCACCAGCCAGGCGCCGAAGTCGCGGCCCTGCCAGGTGAAGGTGCCGATCCGGCGCAGGGCGCGCAGAAAGGTCTCGCTGGTCAGGTCCTCGGCGGTGGCGCGGCCGCCCACCCGGTAGTAGATGTACCGGTAGACGGTGTCGCTGTACTGGTCGTACAACCGGCCGAAGGCCTCGGCCTCGCCCGCCTGGGCGCGTTCGACCAGATCCATCATCCGGGCGCTGTCGCTGTCGGCGGCCGGACGGCGGGCGGTGGTGGCGCCGCCGCCGGCCCCCGCGGGGCGGCCGCGTCTGGCGATGGCGGCGCCGCCGTCGGCCAGTGCGTAGCACGGGCCCGTGGGCGCGGCGATGGCGAAGGCGGGGACGGCGAGCGCGGTGGGGACGAGGCCGCGCAGCAGCGTCTCTTTGACCGTTGCGACAGTTGCGCGCAGCGTAGCCAGGCCCGAGGCGTCAACCCCGACGTGTGGGTACACGGGACTCCCAGAGGCAGAGCTTTCATCACGTGCAGTGCGGAACCGTTCACCCGTCGTAGCGACGGAGGGGTACCGGTTTGCGTCTGAGGAGAATAACGCTTCGTGCAGGCCCTGCTACACCGAGTTGCTCAAATCACCGATTGCGTCGCATCTGTAACCGATTGTTGCCCTATTCCGTTCCGCAACCTGATCACTTCTTGACCGAAAAAGGGCGTGTTTCGGCGAACTCCAGGACATCTTGAAATGGCCGCGGCATAATTCCGGGCGCGTGGAGGGCCGCCGAGAGGCGCCCGCCTTCTACGGCGAGACCCCCGTCAGGCCAGGCCCTATCGGCGTCGGCGACTCAAAGCGATCGCCGCCGCGGTGCCACCGGCCACCGCGCCGACGCCCGCCGCCGCCGGGATCCCCACCTTCGCCGCCTTGCGCCCGGTGCGGTAGTCCCGAAGCCGCCAGTCCTTCTCCCGCGCGTGCTTGCGCAGCTTCGCGTCCGGGTTGATGGCGTACGGGTGGCCGACGAGGGACAGCATCGGGATGTCGTTGTGGCTGTCGCTGTACGCCGCGCAGCGGGCGAGGTCCAGCCCCTCCGCAGAGGCCAGCGCGCGCACCGCCTCCGCCTTGGCGGGTCCGTGCAGCGGCTCGCCGACCAGTCGGCCGGTGTAGATGCCGTCCACCGACTCCGCGACCGTCCCGAGCGCCCCGGTCAGGCCCAGCCGGCGCGCGATCACCGTGGCGATCTCCACCGGCGCCGCCGTGACCAGCCACACCTTCTGCCCGGCGTCCAGGTGCGCCTGGGCGAGCGCGCGGGTGCCCGGCCAGATCCGGTCGGCCATGTACTCGTCGTAGATCTCCTCGCCGATGGTCTGGAGCTCGACGACGCGATGGCCCTTGACGATGGACAGCGCCGAGTCGCGGGCGTCCTGCATGTGCTCGGGGTCCTCGACCCCGGCCAGCCGGAACCACGCCTGCTGCCAGGCGAAGCGTGCCAGGTCGCGGGTCTCGAAGAACTTCCGCTTGTACAGGCCGCGCCCGAAGTGGAAGATCGCGGCGCCCTGCATCACGGTGTTGTCGAGGTCGAAGAAGGCGGCCGCGCTGGTGTCGCCGATCACCGGGAAAGCCGGTTCCTCCGCGTCGGTCCGCGCGGTCTCCTGTGCCTCCTCCGAGGACTTGCGGGCGGCCTCCGCAGAAGCCTCGCCTGCCAACACGCTCCGCGCCGTGGCGGAGCGCCTACGGGGAGTGAGCCATCCGAGAGCGGCCATGTCGTGAGCATAGCCAGTCGGTTCGGTGCTTCCGGAAGCGGAAGGTTCGAAGGGCGTGAACTCTGGGTGAGGCGAGGGTTAAACCGGGTGCGCCGGAGTCGCGCGCGAGAATGGCCGGTATGAGTCCACTCTTCCGACGCGGCGGCGACAAGAACGCGAAGACCGAGCCCGGCGAGCGGCTGGTCACCCTGATCCGCAAGCCCGGCTGCCATCTGTGCGACGACGCGCAGGCCGTGATCGAGAAGGTCTGCGGGGAACTCGGGGTGCCCTGGGACCGGAAGGACATCAGCGAGGACAAGGCGCTGTACGACCAGTACTGGGAGCAGATCCCCGTCGTGCTGGTCGACGGTGAACAGCACACCTTCTGGCGCGTGAACGCCGATCGACTCCGCAAGGCACTGACCGAGTAGTCCAACTGGTCCCGAAAGTCGCTTAGGATCTACGGGCGGTTTGGTCTCGGGGGCGGGATTCGTGAGGAGCGTGTGCGGTTTTGCCCCCAGTAACGAAGGCACGCCGGTGTGTGGCCGCCGGTTCCCGCCAACGGCGCGAAAGGCGCGTGACCCCGGTCACTTCTGCCGGGCAAATCGGACACCATCTTTGTGCACGCGTTCACAAAGACATAGCCTGCTGTCGACGGGGCGGTCTGGGGACGTATGACCGCCCGCAGCCCCGCTCTACCATCAGGAGCACCGTGGCAACTGGCCGAACACACCGACCGGCGACCCGCAGCCGAGGGATTCCCGAGGCCACCGTCGCCAGGCTTCCGCTGTACCTCCGAGCCCTGACCGCGCTGTCCGAGCGCTCGGTACCCACGGTCTCCTCCGAGGAGCTGGCCGCGGCCGCGGGGGTCAACTCCGCCAAGCTGCGCAAGGACTTCTCCTACCTGGGCTCCTACGGAACGCGCGGTGTCGGCTACGACGTGGAGTATCTCGTCTACCAGATCTCCCGCGAACTCGGCCTCACCCAGGACTGGCCGGTTGTCATCGTCGGTATCGGTAACCTCGGCGCCGCCCTCGCCAACTACGGCGGGTTCGCCTCCCGCGGCTTCCGCGTGGCCGCGCTGATAGACGCGGACCCGGGCCTGACCGGCAAGCCGGTCGCGGGCATCCCGGTGCAGCACACCGACGACCTCGAGAAGATCATCAAGGACGACCGGGTCTCCATCGGCGTCATCGCCACCCCGGCCGGCGCCGCCCAGCAGGTCTGCGACCGGCTCGTGGCCGCCGGGGTCACCTCCATCCTGAACTTCGCGCCGACCGTGCTGTCCGTGCCGGACGGCGTCGACGTGCGCAAGGTCGACCTGTCGATCGAACTCCAGATCCTCGCCTTCCACGAGCAGCGCAAGTCCGGCGAGGAGAGCCCGGCCGGCGACGGTGGCAAGGCCGCCGCCGTCACCCCCCGCGACGACGCCGACCAGGGACCCGACGGGGACGTACCCGCCGTGATGCCCGCATGAGCCTCCTCGTCGTCGGACTGAGCCACCGCAGCGCCCCGGTCAGCGTGCTGGAGCGGGCGGCGCTGAACGCGGACGCCCAGACCAAGCTGCTGCACGACACGGTCGCCGCCGAGCCCGCCACCGAGGCCGCGGTGCTCGCCACCTGCAACCGCATCGAGCTGTACGCCGACGTGGACAAGTTCCACGCGGGTGTCGCCGAGCTGTCCACGCTGCTCGCCCAGCACAGCGGCGTCGGCCTGGAGGAACTGACCCCCTACCTGTACGTCCACTACGAGGACCGGGCCGTCCACCACCTCTTCTCGCTGGCCTGCGGCCTGGACTCGATGGTCGTCGGCGAGGGCCAGATCCTCGGCCAGATCAAGGACTCCCTGGCCCGCGCCCAGGACCTGCACACCGCGGGCAAGCTGCTGAACGACCTGTTCCAGCAGGCCCTGCGGGTGGGCAAGCGCGCCCACTCCGAGACCGGCATCGACCGCGCGGGCCAGTCCCTGGTCACCTTCGGCCTGGAGCAGCTGACCGCGGGCGGCGACGTCCGGCGCTGGGCAGCCGGCCGCCGGGCGCTGGTGATCGGCGCCGGTTCGATGTCCTCGCTGGCCGCCGCCACGCTCGCGCGGGCCGGGGTCGCCGAGATCGTCGTGGCCAACCGCACCTTCGACCGTGCCGAGCGCCTCGTCGAGATCCTTCATGAGGCCGACGACAACGCGGTGACCGCCCGTGCGGTACGGATGAACGCCGTGCCGGACGAGCTGACACGTGCCGACGTCGTCGTCTCCTGTACCGGGGCGACCGGCCTGGTGCTCACGGCGGAGTCGGTCGCGCAGGCCGTCGAGGGCCGCACCGGGCAGCCGGTCGTCGCCGAACCCGCCGAACCCGCCGCCCCGGCCGTGCGGCCCGAGGCCCCGGGGCCCGCCGCCGACGAGAACTGCCCCCTGGACCTGGCCGCGGCGCAGCCCGGCTTCTCCGTCCTGGGCGAGGCCGCCGTGGCCGGCATGGACGCGGCCACGCTGGAGCAGCACGCGACCTGGGCGGCCGGGGGCAACACACGTCCGGCGGGTGGTCGTACCACCGAGTCCGCCGAGGTGGACGCCGAGCTGATCACCGCGCTCGCCGCGACCGCCGCCACCGTGGGCCGGATCCCCGAGCGGCGCCGCCCCGAGCCGGTCGCCGAGCGTCCCGCGCCCGTCGTCTTCCTCCTCGACCTGGCCATGCCGCGCGACATCGACGCCGCCGTGCACCGCCTCGCCGGGGTGCGCCTGGTGGACATCGAGTCGCTCGCCGAGGCCTCCGCCGACGCGCCGATGGCGGCCGACGTGGACCAGGTGCGGCGTATCGTCTCCGACGAGGTCGCGGCCTTCGGGGCGGCCATGCGGGCGGCGCACATCACGCCGACCGTGGTCGCGCTGCGCACCATGGCCGCGGATGTCGTCGCCGCCGAGATCGCGCGGCTGCACGGCCGCCTGCCCGACCTGGACGACCGCCAGCGCGGCGAGATCCGCCAGGCCGTGCACCGGGTCGTCGACAAGCTGCTGCACGCGCCGACCGTGCGGGTCAAGCAGCTCGCGGCCGAGCCCGGCGGCACCGGGTACGCGGACGCGCTGCGCACCTTGTTCGACCTCGACCCCGAGACGGTCGCCTCCGTCTCCCGGGCCGAGGACAGCACAGAAACGAAGGACCGACCGGCATGAGTGACAAGGCACTGCGACTGGGAACCAGGCGGAGCAAGCTCGCCATGGCCCAGTCCGGTCAGGTGGCGGAGGCCGTCCGCCGGGTGACCGGGCGACCGGTCGAGCTGGTCGAGATCACGACGTACGGCGACACCTCCCGCGAGCACCTCGCGCAGATCGGCGGCACCGGCGTGTTCGTCACGGCGCTGCGCGACGCGCTGGTGCGCGGCGAGGTCGACTTCGCCGTTCACTCGCTCAAGGACCTCCCCACGGCCGAGCCCGAGGACCTGGTCCTGGCCGCCCTGCCGGTGCGCGAGGACCCGCGGGACGTGCTCGTCGCGCGCGACGAGCTGAAGTTCACCGACCTGCCGCGCGGCGCCCGCATAGGCACCGGCTCCCCGCGCCGCATGGCCCAGCTGAACGCGTACGCCCGCGCCCACGGACTGGACATAGAGACGGTCCCGATCCGCGGCAACGTGGACACCCGCATCCGGTACGTCCGCGACGGCGAGCTGGACGCGGTCGTCCTGGCCGCCGCCGGACTCCGCCGGATCGGCCGCATCGAAGAGGTGACCGACTTCCTGTCGGTCGACACGGTTCTGCCCGCCCCCGGCCAGGGGGCCCTGGCGATCGAGTGCGCCGCCCAGCGCGCGGACCTGATCGCGGCGCTCGGCGAGCTCGACGACCCGTTCACGCGGGCCGCCGTGACCGCCGAACGGTCACTGCTCGCCGCCCTGGAGGCCGGTTGCAGCGCACCTGTGGGTGCGTTGGCCGACTTGTTGGAGGGCGGGCAGTTTGTCAAGGAAATGCGCCTGCGCGCCGTCGTCGGGACCACCGACGGCACCCGCATGGTGCAGTTGTCCACCACCGGTCCCGTGCCCCAGACGCACGAGGGTGCGCTGGCACTCGGCGGCGAACTCGCCACCGAGATGCTCGCCCAGGGCGCGGCCGGTCTGATGGGGGAGCGAGCACATTGAGCCCCACCGCCCTTCCTGCCGCCGGTCCGGAACACGGGCACGTCACCTTCCTCGGTGCCGGACCCGGGGATCCGGGACTGCTGACTCTGCGCGCCGTGGAGGCACTGTCGAACGCGGACGTCCTGATCGCCGAGCCCGAGGTGCTCGATGTGATCCGGACGCACGCGCGGCAGGGCGTCTCCGTCGTGCACACCGACGGGAACCTCTCCACGTCGCCACCGGGCACGCCGCAGCTCACGGTCGTTGACGGCACGTCAACAACCGCCGCTGCCCCGTCTCCTGCCCGGGATGCCGCTCATCTTGTCATGGAGGCCGCACGGGGCGGCAGGCGGGTCGTGCGTGCCGTCTCGGGTGACCCCGGGCTCGACACGGACGCCGCCGAGGAGATGCTCGTCTGCGCCGCCGCCGGGGTGCCCTTCGAGGTCGTGCCCGGCGTGGCGGCCGCGGTCGGTGTCCCGGCGTACGCCGGTGTGCCGCTGCGGGACGCGGACGGCGCGGACGTCCGGTTCGTGGACGCCCGTACCGCCTCCGACCGCTGCTGGACCGAGGTCGGCGCCTCCGACGGCACGGTGGTCGTCTCCACGACCCTGGACGCGGTGGCCGCCGCGGCGGGCGAGCTGGTCTCGGCCGGCCGCAAGCCGGACACCCCGCTGACGGTCACCGTCGCCGGTACGACGACGCGCCAGCGCACCTGGTCCGCGACGCTCGGCACCATCGCGCAGACGCTGAAGCAGGCGAAGGTGCTGCCCTCGCCGGACGGCGGCCGCCCGGTGATAGCCGTGGTCGGCGAGCGTTCCGCCGCCGCCCGGCGCGACCAGCTGTCGTGGTTCGAGTCCAAGCCGCTGTTCGGCTGGAAGGTGCTCGTGCCGCGCACGAAGGAACAGTCGGCGGCGCTCTCCGAGCAGCTGCGCTCCTACGGCGCGGTGCCGCACGAGGTCCCCACCATCGCGGTGGAGCCGCCGCGTACGCCCCAGCAGATGGAGCGCGCGGTCAAGGGCCTGGTCACCGGCCGCTACGAGTGGATCGCCTTCACGTCGGTCAACGCGGTGAAGGCGGTGCGGGAGAAGTTCGAGGAGTACGGCCTCGACGCCCGGGCTTTCGCGGGTATCAAGGTGGCCGCGGTCGGCGAGCAGACGGCTCGCGCGCTGATCGCCTTCGGCGTGAAGCCGGACCTGGTCCCGAGCGGCGAGCAGTCGGCCGCCGGTCTCCTTGAGGACTGGCCCCCCTACGACCCGGTCTTCGACCCGATCGACCGCGTCTTCCTCCCCCGCGCCGACATCGCCACGGAGACCCTGGTGGCCGGTCTGATCGAGCTGGGCTGGGAGGTCGACGACGTCACCGCCTACCGCACGGTCCGCGCCTCGCCCCCGCCGGCCGACACCCGCGAGGCGATCAAGGGCGGCGGCTTCGACGCGGTCCTGTTCACCTCGTCCTCCACGGTCCGCAACCTGGTCGGCATCGCGGGCAAGCCGCACAACGTGACGGTGATCGCCTGCATCGGTCCCGCGACGGCGAAGACGGCCGAGGAACACGGCCTCCGCGTCGACGTCATGGCCCCGGAGCCCTCGGTCGCGAAACTGGCCGAGGCCCTGGCCGACTTCGGCGCGAAGCGCCGGGACGCGGCGCTGGAATCTGGCGACCCGGTGACCCGCCCGAGCGAGCGGCGGCCGGGGGCGCGGCGGCGTCGTTCGACGACCTGATCCCCGTACGGACCCCTGCGTCCCGCACCACAGCGCGTGGTGCGGGACGCTTGGCGTTTCCGGGGCTGATGGGGGCTACCGGGGGGCCAGGAGTCCGCCCCGCTCGACGGCCGCACGCAGGACGGAGCGAATCTCCGGGGGCATGAGGTTGGCGGCGTCGATCGCGGCGGCGGTGAGCGGGATCTCCTGGAGGATGTACTCGCCCCGGCCCTCCTCGCTGAACTCGGGGCCGGTGCGGTCCTCGAAGTTCCACTTCTCGATCGTGGCGAGGTAGAAGTCCTGGCGCTCGTCGTCATCCTCCAGCGTGTGAAGGAGGCCGAGGATCTCGGCGTTGCCCGCGATCTCCTCGCGGACCTCCCGCAGCAGGGCCGCTTCGGGACTGGCGTCGCTCGGCTCGACCCCGCCGCCGACGATCACCGAGTACGGGGCGACGCCGGGGCGGACGCGCCGGATCAGCAGCATGGTGCGGCTCGGGGTGAGGAGGACGGCTCGGACGCGGTGTCGCACGGTGGCCTGCTTTCTGTCTGTGTCGGCGGGTCAGTGGAGAAGCCAGCCACCGTCGACGTGCAACGACTGGCCGGTGATGAAGGACGCGCTGGGCCCGGCGAGGAAGACCGTGGCGGCGGCGACGTCCTCGGGGCGGCCCCGGCGTCGGACGCACTGGCGGCTGATCTGGTCCTCGGGCCGGGTTCGGTGGCGGGCGGGCAGGTGGTTCTCCGCCTCGACCTGGATCGCCCCGGGCAGCACCGTGTTCACGCAGATCCCGGCCGGGCCGAGTTCCCTGGCCAGAGACCTGGTGAAGCCGATCAGGCCGGCCTTGGCGGTGCTGTACGCGGTCAGGCCTGGCCGACCGGCCCGCGCGTTGACGCTGCCGATGTTGATGACGCGGCCCCAGCGGCGGGCGACCATGCCGGGGGTGATCGCGTGGCAGGTGCGGTAGTGGATGGTGAGGTTGGAATCGATGGCGCGGGCCCACTCCTCCTCGCCGAGCCGGTCCCACGGGGTGCGAGGGTAGGCGCCCGCGTTGTTCACGAGGATGTCGATCGGGCCGAGTTCGGATTCGACCTGGCTGGTCAGTGCGGCGACCGCGCCGGGATCGGTGAGGTCGGCGTTGACCTCGATCCCGGCGCGCCCCTCGCGGCGGACGTCGCCGAGAACGGCGCGGGCCTGGGGGACGCGGGCGAGGTGGTTGACGGCGATGCCTGCCCCGGCGGCGGCCAGGGCCCGGCTGATCGCGGCGCCGATCCCGGTGGCACCGCCGGTGACCAGGGCCACCCGGCCTTGGAGCGGGAGGACGGTGATCGGCAGGTCGAGGGGCACGAGTGCGGTCATCATCGTTCCTCATCGTCAGGTCGGCGGCTGGGTGCGGGTGAATGTCTCGCCGACGGCCTCGGGGTGCCGGGCCTCGGCGAGCTTGGCCAGCAGCAGGAGAAGGTCGTCGCCGGTGAGCCGGTCGGGCGGGATCACGCCGAGGATTCGCAGCGTCAGGAAGTGGCGCAGCTCGGCGAGGAAACGGACTGCGTCCAGACCGGCGGCCACCGCGAGATCGGAACGGGCACGCTCCAGCAGGCGGGTGATCGCCGCTCGGCGGCCGGGGCCCGCGGGCCAGGTGTAGCGCACTTCGAGTCGCCGGTGCCGCTCGTCGTACTCGACGTGTTCGAGGTGAGGGGCGGCGACCTGCGGCAGGTGCAGCGGCAGCGTGCGGGCGTACACCTCGGGCTGGTAGCGCGGGACCAGCCAGCCGCCCATGCCCAGCAAGTACCAGAGCAGGACGGCGATCTCCCCGGCGATCGTGTTGCGTCCGGCGTACTCGAAGTCGAGCCAGCACAACGGGTCGGCGATGTTCGGCTCGGTGGGGTCGCCCTGGGTGATGGCGGTGGTGAAGGTGTGATCCGGGCTGAGGCCGTCGCGGGTCTCTGTCACCGCGGCGGGCAGGTCGAGCCGCAGGGGGATGCCGTTGACGACGAAGAGGTGGCCGGTGAGGGCGAGCACCGGTAGCGGTCGGCCGGTGACCGCGGCGGGGACGGCGAGGCGACCGGACAGGCACCAGGCGTCGATCCGACCGCCGGGGCGGATCCGGTCGAGGTGGAGGCCGGGCACGCAGGCCGTCAGCGGCGCGGTCCGGCCGTCGGCGGCGACGGCGGTCAGCCAGCTGTCGCAGACGGCGTCGATCAGCGCGGTCACCCGGGGTACGACGTCCGGCTCGCGATCGGCGGTGGCGATGACGTCGCCCAGAAGCATGCCGCACCGGCCCCCGGCCAGCACGTCCTCGTAGGAGACGACATGCCGCCCCTCGGTGGTGGAGCGGCCCAGCAGGCGGGGCACCGGCAGGACGCGGGAGACGGCCCGCCAGCCCGTCACCTCGGCGTCGGCGGCCACGGGATCGAGGAACTTGCGGAAGGCCGGCGGCGCGGCGGCGGGGGCGCTCATCGGGCCGGGGCCGGGTGGGCGACGGTGGACAGCCAGTGTCCGAGGACGAGGTCGGCCAGCTCGATCGCCTTCGCCCGGCTGTGACGGGCCTGGCGCGGCAGACAGGTGTCGGCCGCCGGATCACGGGCGAGGAAGACGGCGAGGGCATCGTCGTCGGCGGCGCACTCGACGTCCTCGAAGCGGAGCATGACCTTGGCCAGCAGAGCGGTGATCTTGAAGAGGGCCCGGAGGTCGGGGGCGCTCTTGAGGAGCTGGCGGCGGATCTCGATGGCGGCCTGCACACCGGCTCTGACACTGGCCGTCACGTCCGTGGCCAGGTCCGGGACGGGCAGCGTCAGTCCGGGACGGCACCACAGCGGCACCAGGGCGCCGGAACCGATCAGCCTCAGGACGTGCAGCAGACGCGAGGTGACCGCCGCGGCGCGGCATTCGTCCCGGGTCAGGACGGTCAGGCCGAGCTTGACACCGCCGAGTCCGGTTTCGAGAGCGCCGAGAGCCTGGCGGAGCCCGCCGATGCCGTCCTGTTCGGCGATCACGAACACGTCCAGATCGGACCAGCCGTGCTGGTACTTGCCCCGCGCCCCGCTGCCCGTGACCGCCAGCAGGTCGATCACGGGCGGCTGCCGGACGGTGGTGCGGTCCAGCAGCTCGGACAGGTACGACTCCAGGTGCACCGGGAGCCCCAGCGTGTTGACCGGCACGCAGACCGGCTCCCGCAGCGGCCACCGGTCGGCCAGGGCGATGGCGTCGAGCCGCCGCTCCAGGCGGAGCCGGTTGCCGTTGTTGTCGATCACCTCGTGGGCGAGTCCGGCGATCCGGTCGGCACCGCGCGCGGCCTTCACCGTGTCGCGCTCGGACACGTCGCCGGGGCCTGCGGTGCCGCGCTCGCCCCGGGCCTCGGGGGTGGCGTCGAGGTACGCGACGATCAGTTGGTCGCCGAGCATCCGCCGCAGCTCGGCGGCCATGTCGTACTCGTGCAAGGACTCGATGGTCACCCGGTCCAGGAAGTGGTGGGCCGCGCAGAACCGGTCAAGGGCGTCGACCAGCAGTTCCGCCCGGACCACGGCAGGGATCTCGTACGGATCGGCGACTCCGGCCCGGCGGGCGGCGTCCTCCAGCAGGTACCCGATCTTGAGGCGGGCGTGTCCGTGCCGCTCCCGCAGGTACTCGCCGGCCGTGCTCTTGCCGCTCTCCGACAGGCCGCCCAACGCGATCACCTGGACGCCGGAGAGGGCACGCGGCGGCATGTGCGGGCTCAGCGGGTGCAAGAGGCGGCGGATCTCGTCCTGGACCGCGAGCACCCCGCGCTCGCCGACCACGACGGTGTGGGCCCAGCGGCCTTCGTGGACCAGACGGTGCGTCTGGAGATGCAGGTGGCGCTGGTAGTCCACGTAGGCAGGGGTGACGTGCCGCTCGTGGGAGAGCCCCCGGGCGGTACCGGTCACCGGGTCCTCGTCGTGCAGGAGCACGATGCCGTGCTCGGCGGCCTCGGCCGTTCGCAGTTCATCGGCGTAGGGCTCCAGCAGTGTGCGGCCCCGGTCGGCGGCCTCGTCCGGGGTGAGCCGTTCGCGTACGGCGACGGTGGCCGCGAGTGAGGCTTCCAGCATCGGGATGCCCCGGTACATCAGCCGCACGGGCTCGTCGGTCAGTCGGCGGGAGCGTTCCAGGTAGGAGCCGGCCAGCACATCGGCGACCTCCTCGATGGGGCCGCGTTCGAACCACCAGGCGCCCATGCCCATGGCCTTGATGCTGTCCCAGCGCGGGTCGTAGGAGTCCAGCGGCCCGGTGGCGCGGGCGGCGGGGCCCAGGCGGCGGGCCAGGATGCCGATCTGCTTGGTCTTGCCGACGTTGTCGGGACCGCTCAACGCGATCGTGACGGGGCGGACCGGCATGGTGGTGTTCTCGGAAACGAGCGACACGGTGTTCTCCGGGGTGCGCGAAGGCGAGGAACTGGAGGGACGGCCCATCGGCCGGAACACCAAAGTGCCGTTACGGCGGGACAGCGGGCCGCACGCCGGGTGCGAGGCCGCACTCAGCGTGCGGGTGGGTCTAGACCTCCGGGCGCAGAGAGAGGCCGAGCAGGGCTTCCACCTGCGTGATCGTGCTGACGGAGTCGGTGGCCAGCACCGTGGCGATGCCGAGTTCTTCCGCCGGAGGCAGGTTGCGGGCGGTGTCGTCCACGAACACGCAGGCCTCGCCGGGCAGTTCCATCAGCCCCAGCATGATCGTGTACAGCTCGGGGTCGGGCTTGCGCATCTTGTGGGACTCGGAGATCAGCACCACGTCGTGGTGCGTGTCGAGGTCGTAGCCGCCGTAGATGTCGTACGGCCCGGAGCCGAGGCTGTTGGAGAAGATCCCCGTTTTCACACCGGCCGCACGTGCCGCGGCCACGGCGGCGATCATCTCGGGCGCCGGATGGAGGTCCTCCAGCACCCGGCCGAGCAGGTTGTCCCCGTCGATGCCCAGGAGCGCGGCCGTGCGCTCGTTCCACTCCTCCTGGCTGATCGCTCCGCGCTCCAGGTCGGCGTACAGCCTTACGCCCTCGGGGTCCTTGGCGATGACGGAGAGGAAGGTCCCGTCACAGAAGCCCGCCCGGCGGTCGAATCCGGACGCACAGGCGGCGACGCTGGTCGTCAGTACCCCGCCGAAGTCGAGGATCAGGCCCGTGCGCTGGGTCATGTTGCACTCCTGGCGGTCTTGAGCATCGTACGGGTCTCGATCAGGTGTTCGCCCAGGCTGCGGGTCTCTGCCGAATTCTTCGCCCGCACCACCCGGTACAGCTCGGAGACGCGCCGCAGGGTCTCGCGGTGCTGGACCTGACCGACCAGCACCAGGGCATGGTGGGCGTCCCCGCACGCCTGGTCGGTGTTCCCGGCCCCGGCGTGGGCTTCGGCGCGGGAGATGAACGCGCTGCACCGGTGGCGGACCATCTCGCCCGGCAGCCGGTCGATCGCCTGGTCCAGGGACGGCATCGCCTCGTCGTAGCGGCGAAGGCGTACCAGGTCGCTGCCCTCGTAGGCGGTCGCCTTCGACAGGTCGAACCAAGCGATCCCGCCCCACCGCTCGTCGTCCATCGTCCCGGACAGCAGCGTGCGGGCCCGGTCCAGGCTGGTGCGGAAGCCGTGTTCGTCTCCGGCGGAGGCGAACATCTCGGAGGCGACGGCGTTGGTCCACGCCTGCATCCGCTTCGACGCACCGCGCTCGGCGGCGTCCACGGCGGCGAGCGCGAAGTCCAGGCCGCTGTCCGGATCGCCGTTGTACGAGGCGCTGAACGCCCGGCCGCCGAGGATCAGCGCGCTGATCTCCGGGCTGTCGATCTCCTTGGCCACCGCATAGCCGAAGTCCATGAACACGCCTGCCTGTTCATCGTCCCCGAGGTCGAGCGACAGCAGGCAGGCCACCAGCGCGGCCATCTCCGCCATGTGCGCGAGCAGGGAGGCCCTTGGTCCGGCGGGCTGGTCCTTCGGTCGCAGCGACATCACCAGGTCGATGTGGTCACGGGCGATCGGGGCGAGCGTCGCGGCTGGAAGGGACTTGTACGAGCGCCGGTAGCTGTCGCCCATCGCTCGCAGTTCGGTGACGGTCTGGGTATCGACGGCACCGCGAGAGGATCGAGCGGGCTCGGCCTGGGCGTTGGCGGACAGGCCGGTGACGGCGGCGGTCAGGCCGGCCATCGCACCGAGTGTGAAGGAACGCCGAAGCACGCTTCCGGGACCTTCCACGTCGGGCTGAGCCGCGCGTGGTGTCGACGGGGAAGACCGGTGTGGGCTTGACGACCGGTCGTCGGCTCCCCAGTCCGGGAACCGAACGTCGACGGCCAGCAGGTGAGGGGCCGCCACCCCCAGGAGACGGGCCAGCCGCTCGGCCGTATCAACACTGTCGAGCGGTCGGACCCCGCGCTCCACCTGCGACACCCACGACTCCGACAGTCCCATGAAGTCGGCGAGCGTCTTCTGCGGCCAGCCCTTGCGACGCCGGGCCCTTGCGACCCGCACGCCGACCACCTTGTCGATGTCAGCCACCGGACCACCGTACCGATTGCCGAGTGGTTGTGGCCCGCACACGCGCATTCGGGTGCGGGCCACGGCAGTTCACGCCGTCAGCGCTGCGACGCGTACGGCAGGAAGCTTGCCCAGGTGGTGGGGGTGAGGGCGAGGCGGGGGCCGGTGGGGTTCTTGGAGTCGCGGACGAGGATGTGGTCAGGGATGGTGGCCACCTCGACGCAGGAGGGGCCGTCGGACGAGCTGTAGCTGCTCTTGACCCACTCCGTCGCGACCTCGACGCAGTCCGGCCCTTCGGGCGTGCTGTAACTACTCTTCATCCACTTCGGCTCGGGGTCCATGCCGCTCCCTGTGGGTTCAGTGTTTCGACGCGTACGGCAGGAAGCTCGCCCAGGTGGTGGGGGAGAGGGCGAGGCGGGGGCCGGTGGGGCTCTTGGAGTCGCGGACGAGGATCTGCTCGGGAACGGCAGCTACTTCGACGCAGTCCGGTCCTTCCGGCGTGCTGTAACTGCTCTTTATCCACTCCAGCTTCATGTCTCTCCAAGCACTTTCTCGATGAGGGCCGACGACTTTCGGGGGCTGAGAGCCTGTGCCCGGATGATTCCATAGCGCATCTCTAGGAACTGCACCTCTTTCGGGTTGGTGATCACCCGGCTGAGGTCCTGCACTTCGACATGGCCGACCGTGGTGCCGTCGTTGAGCCTGAGCAGCCTGAACGACCCGCCGAGGCCTGAGTTCTCCTCCAGGCTCAGGGGAAGTACTTGTAGGTCGACGTTGGGCAACTTGGCCACTTCCAAAAGCCGTTCGAGCTGTCTGCGCATGACCATCCTGCCCCCGATGGGCCGACGAAGCGTCGACTCACATTGCACGAAGCTGAAGGCAGGCCACGGCGACGTCTCGTTGATGATCGCCTGCCGGGCCAGTCGGGCGACGATGCGCTGCTCCAGCTCCTCCTGCGTGAATACCGGCCGACGTGCCTGCAGACCGACCCGTGCGTACTCCTCGGTCTGCAACAACCCATGCACTACAGAGTTGTTGTAGGCACACAGCTCGGTCGACTCCGCCTCAAGTTTCTTCAGGTCCCGTACCTTCTTCGGGTACCGGACCTCCTCCAGGTCCGTCTTCAGCGCGGAGATCTTGCCCTTGGCGTCCAGCGCCTCGTCCGCCGCGTCGAGATACTCGGGGCGTGGGATCCGCCGCCTCCGTTCGACCGAGGAGACGAGTTCCTCCCCGTACCCGATCCGCAGGCCGAACTCGGTCTGGGTGAGGCCCGCCGCCTCGCGCCACAGCTTGAGTTGCCGGGCCACCGTGCGAATGACGGCCCCGGCCTCCTCGTCCTCCAGTTCCGCGTCCCAGTCGCTCACGTCCGCCGCCCTCCCGTCGCCAACTGCCGGGCCCAACCGTGGACGTGGGTCGCCGGTCACGTCGTACAGCCCGGACGGATCCGGACGGCTCACGGACAGGCACTGGTCGCACGGGCCACCGATATTCACAGGCTACGCAGGCGCGGCCACGCTGCGTGATGTGAATCAGGAATCTCAGCAGACCGCCCCGGCGCTGAAGCCGCCGCGCCAGTTCTCCGTACCGCTGTCGGCCACCCGCAGGGGCGCCCGCCTGGCGAGGCTGCTCGCGGTCGAGCAACTGGACTCATGGGGCGTCCCGTTGGACCCGGCACGGCTGATCGTGGCCGAGCTGGCGACGAACGCCGTGCTGCACGGCAGGGTCCCGGGCCGCAGCTTCCGCCTGACCCTGGCGGTACCGGCCCCGGGCCTCCTGCGCATCGAGGTCACGGACACCCGCGCGGAATCCCTCCCGGTCCGCAACCCCACCCCCGCCGAATCCGGCTACGGCCTCCTCCTGGTCGACACCCTGTCCACCCGCTGGGGCGTCCGCCAGGGCCCGGTGCCGTGCAAGACGGTGTGGGCGGAGTACGCGTTCGCTCCGCTCGGGCCCGCAGTCCACCCGTCACGGTGAGAAGAAGCGTCCGAACGGGTGCGATCCAAGGGGCACATAGCCAGTCGTGAGACGGATTCCCTAGGCTGCGGCGGCATGAAGGGGCGGCATTCGGCGCTCGCCTCATGGACATGCGAGGGAGGGCACAGGTGAACTCCTACAGCAAGCCAGGGAAGTTGGTGCGGAACCGGATTCCGCAGATCATCCGCGACGGCGGGGCCGAACCGGCCGTCCATACCGCGGGGCGGGGCGAGTATCGCCAAAGCCTGCGGGACAAACTCGGCGAGGAGGTCGCCGAGTTCCTCGCGGCGGACGACGATGCGGCGCCTGAGGAGCTGGCGGACGTGCTGGAGGTTGTCCACGCCCTCGCCGCGGACCTGGGAGTCGACGAGGAGCAGCTGGAGAAGATCCGCGCGGCGAAGGCAGCCGAGCGCGGTGACTTCTCCGACCGGATCATCTGGACGGGCAACCGCTGACCGGAGGTTGCCTGGACTGCCGAGCCGCACAGGACCTCAGGTCTCGGGCTTGGTCAGTACGGCATGGCAGACGCCGGGCAGCGGCAGCTGGGGGGCCTCGACAGTGGGGACGAGGCCGGCCCGGCGGGCGAGGGCGATGATCTCGTCCGGGGCGATGCCACGCTGGAAGGTTCCCTTGCTCAGGCTGGACCAGAAGCCGTCGTGGTGAGGTGTCCAGCCGCCGTCTGCGGCAGCCTTGGTGATCTCCTCGGGTGACCGAGCGACGACGACGACATGGCCACCGGGGCGGACGAAGGAGGCCGCGTCTTCGAGTGCCTGGATCCGTCGCCAGGGGTCGGGCAGCACGTTGAGGACGAACATCGAGGTGACGAGGTCGAAGCCGGCCCGTCGGGGGCGTGGCCAGCCGAAGCCGTCGTGCGGGTCGAAGCCCTCGGCGTCCAGGCCCGATGAACGGTAGTGGGTGACGTCGGCGCCGTGGCCGCAGCCGTGATCCAGGACGCTCTTGACGTCGAGCGGACCGGTCAGATGGGCGGTCACGACCCGGGAGGCCGGAGAAGGTCCGCGCCGGTTCATCGCGGTCTTATGGGGCTGGTACTCCCTTTTGACTGTGACCGTGGGGCTCTTCCCACTGAGCTCGCTCATGGGAAAGAGCACATCCACAGGCTCTGCGCTCTGGAGCGTGACAGGCACGTCGATCAGCAGCGCGGAGTGGTCGGTGAACGCCTGTGGCCCGGTCCGTACCCCCGAGTCCGGGGTGACCGTGGTGGTCGCTGTCAGATGGTCGCTGAGCAGGGCGAGATCGCAGCGGAAGCGGCTGGGTCTGCCCAAGTGGACGCGCTCGAAGGTGAAGGCGGGCGCGGTCCCGGCGGTGGTGTCCACCAGACCGGCCCCCTGCATCAACTGCTGTAGCGCGCGCCGTTCGACCTTGGTCGTGAAGTCGCTGATCTCCTCACCGAACAGGCCGTCCTCGGGCCGGGGGGCAAGGTTGAAGTCGCCGCAGACCAGCAGCGGGCGGCCGCCCTCGGCGGCAGCCATCGAGGCCAGTTCCGCGAGCTGGGCGGTGCGGGAGGCGCCGGTGTAGGAGTCGAGATGAACTTGGAGGACGACCAGCCAATCCAGCTCGCTCCGCTGGACCCATGTGTCGGGTGAGGTCACGGGCGGAGGGGTGAGGTCTTCACTGGTCCAGAGGGCCAGGTGCCCGTCCCCGCCGGCAAAGGCGAAGCCCGGGAGTACGGGCGGCAACCGGTCGGCGGGTTTGAACGGTTCCTGGGCGAGTACGGCTTTGACACCGTGTTCGCGCAGCCAGGAGGCGAGTCCCGAGCGGGCGTCGAGGGAGCCGAGACGTTTGTTGAGGTTGACAGAGGCCATCAGCACGAGGAGTCCTTGAGGTCACAGTGGCAGGGGTCTTCCGGAGGCGGCCTCGTCGCGGAAGGCGTCCCACAGGATGTTCAGCGGGTGTGAGGCGTCGTATGCCTCGCGTTCGCCCTTGCGGGCGAAGACACCCGAGATCAGCTGGAGCATGGGGTCGAAGTCGTCGGCGAAGTCGATGAGGCGGAAGTCCTCGCTGGTGGGCAGGCGTCCGGCGACGGCGGCCTCGCCGATGGAGCGGGCGCACAGCATGCATCCATAGGTCATGCGGGACCGCAGCAGAGCGAGTCCGTAATAGATGTCGTCGATCTCGGCGGTGATCTGCAACTGAGAGCGAAAGTCAGGGCCGTACCAACGCTCGATGAAGTCGGTGATCACTCCGCGGGAGGGGATGACCAGGGGGAGGGTCCGCAGCCGGTCGACGCCGATGGTCCTGGCGGCGAGTTCGCGCACCGGCAGGTTCGTCAGCAGAGCCAGTCCCTCGCGGTGCCATTCAAGGAAGTCGTAGTCGGGTGCTACCCGCTCGGCCGCCGCGTCGGCCGCGAGACCGCCGCACAACAGGTCGACCTGGTTGGAGTCCAGCCGTTTCCAGAAGTCGCGGGTCCGTACATGCACGACCTTCAGTTCGATCTCCCGCTCCAGCAACTGGGGGGCCACGCGCTCCCAGACTCGGCCGAGGAAGCCGAGGGTGAATTCGGTCGTCCCCACGGTGAGCGTCGAACCGAGCCGCCGACGGGAGTCGGCGATGCCGTGCAGCCACGTGGCGAAGGTCGCGCGTGCTCGCTCGACCACCTCAAGCCCGGTGGGCGTGAAGAGGAAATCCTTGCCCCGCCCCTGCTTGACCACCAGTAACTCTCCGGTGAGAGCCTGAAAATTGCGGTTGAGGATGTCCAACTGCTTCTGCACGCTGGACTGCTCGCGTCCAAGAACCTTCGCCGCAGCCAGCGCGGTACCCGTCTCGCGGACGACGATAAGCGTCCGCAACTGGTCCCAGGTCAGATCCAGCAAGTGCGGGGAACACGCCAGCAGATCGACACGGAACCCCTCCGGCCCCGGCACTCTCAACGGACCGGATGGCAACGACGGCACCATGACGCCCCCTCTCTGACGCGGCATCCACCAGCTTGCATTGTCCGCATGGCCAGCGGAACTGGACTTCTCCGCATTTCATCCCGAGAAAACCTTTAAATGTCCGATCGGACATAGGGATATCGCGGACTGTTCCTGGCAACATTTCAGCAGACGCCTTGAACCTGAAGGGCGAAACCCACAGTACTGTCCACATCCTGGGGGTGAGCCATGCTCTCAGCCGAGTCGATCACCGATTTGATCGATCAGGGCTCAATAGTCTGGTCCGGCCAACTTCGCGGCGACGGCTTGTTGCTGAGGCTCGGCTCGCCGCTGCAGCCGCTCGTGGTGCCCGGCGCCGAGGTGATCGACCTCGCCGAGCAATCCAGTATCGACCACCTCTATGGCGAGCCGGTGACCGAATGGAACACACATGACGTGATGCCCGGCGAATTACTGCTGGGAGCGGTCGCAGACCCTCTTCGGCTCGGTGCCGGAGTCATGGGAATGATCGGCGGGCTGAGCCACCTGGCCCGTGTCGGTCTGGCTGTTCACGTCACCAGTCCGTTCGTCCTGCCCGGCTGGAACGGGCACCTCACGCTGGAACTCGTCAACACCGGACCCGCTGCGCTGCGACTGCATCACGGCATGCCGCTGGCCCGCCTGCTCCTCTTCGCCCTCGACGGCCTTCACGCCGAGGATGCCGCGCCCCACTCGTTCTACGGCCGCGAGGCCGACCTGAAGAGCCGATACGCCGACGAGTTCCCTGTCGGCCCGAACCGGAGGTGACCCTGATGGACTGCCAGTTCTGCACCGAGTTCACCGCACAGGGGAGCACGACACGGATCATCACCGAGACCGTCGGCGGCTGGGTGCTGCTGCCCACCGTCGGTGCCCTCACCCCGGGTTACTGCCTGTTCATGCCTCTGGAGCACCTGGATGCCGCCGCCGACATCACGCCAAGCGGCCTGGATCGGGTCGCCTCGGAGGCGGAACAGATGCGCGCGCTGATCCAGGCCCGTTACGGGCCGGTCATTCTGGCAGAACACGGCCCACGCGACTGTGAACTCGGGGCTTCCTGCTGCAGCCACTGTCATCTGCACCTGATCCCTGTCCGGGACCCTGACGCCGTCACCGCCGCTTATGAGAAAACCGGCGGTCCCGGCCGTCGGCTCACCGCGCTGTCGGATCTTCCGGCAACGGCCGACGGCTCCTACCTCTACCTTTCGCCCAGGTCTGGTGAGCACTACTACTGGCCCTCGGCCGGATTCGCCCGCCAATTCGTGCGCCGCGTCTGCGCCGAACAGCTCGGTGTCGGGGCTCTGTTCGACTGGCGTGACCATCCGTTCACCGCCCACCGCGAGCGCACGTTCGCTGAGCTCTCCGCAGACCTGTACTTCGGGTACGCCGCCTGACGACGGAGAGGGAAACCGCGCGATGGCAATAATCCTGCCGCGCCCGCTGCACGCACTCACCGCGGCCGAGCTGGCGGACGCGGCCAAGGACCGGCGCTGGCCGAAATGGCAGACCATGGCCCTGCTGCACGCACTGAAACTGCCTGTCCTCGACGCTTGTCTCATCGAGCCCGGTCACAGCACAGCCGTGGTCCGCACCGCCGCCCACGCCCTCGCCGCCGCGACCGGCAGCGGGAACCTGATGATCCGCTCCGACGGCGGAGTGGAGAAGAAGCAGTACTACCGTGGCGGCAACACCTTTCCGGTCGAGGCGATACCGCCACGCGCGGCCGGGCTGCTGGCCGACGGGCGGGCCGTGATCCTCGTCGAGCCCACGAACCGTTTTACCAACCGCCTCACGGTGCTGATGCGGATGGACCGTCCGGGGCCGGGACAGCCCGGTCATCTCACGCTGGAGGCCCTCGGCCCCGGCTATGACGTCGCGGACCTGACCCGTGGCCAGATCCCGCCACAGGTCACCGTCCACCTCGAAGACATCGACTGGGGCCGCTACCAGCCTCCCCGCTGGAACGAGTGGCAGATCACCGGCGATCTGTGTCCCGGCGGTGAGGAGGCCCGGCGCCGGCGCCGCCTGGAGCGGCTGGCCACCCAGACCCTCACCGATGGCGGTCACTTGCACGGCACCGCGGGCGCCGATCACGCCGAGGCGTGGCTGCGGGAGCACGGCTTTCTTCAGCTGTTCACTCCGCAGCCGACCCGTGAGGCCGTGGCCCGACGCGCCCGGCGACTGTTCGAGGACGCCTTCTTCATGGCCTTGGCCCAGCCGAACCGGAACTGGCATTGCCTGGCCACGGCGTTCTCCGTCTTCGACGACCATCGCACCGTCTACTGGGACCTGGTCGACGGAGAACGTAAGTACGCCACGGCCGCACCCGCCGCCGCCAACCATCAGGAACGGGCTGCATGACCACCGGACCGATCTACCTCGACCACCAGGCCACCACGCCACTTGACGAACGCGTGCTCCACGAGATGCTGCCGTTTCTCACGAGCGAGTACGGCAATCCCTCCAGCCCGCATGCCTATGGGAGGGCGGCGGCAGGCGCCGTTCGTACTGCCCGCCGCCGCGTCGTCGAGCTGGTCGGCGCCAAGAGCGATCTGGAGATCGTATTCACCTCCGGTGCCACCGAGGCCGACCACCTCGCGATCGTGGGTGCCTCCCTGGCTGCCCGCCCGCACGGCGGCCACCTCGTCACCACCGCGATCGAGCACAAGGCCGTCCTCGCCGCCTGCCGACGGCTCGTCGACCACCACGGTTACACCCTCACCCGCGTCGGCGTAGACCGGCACGGCCGGGTCCACCCCGCCGACATCGCCGCGGCCCTCACCCCGCACACGGTGCTGGTCTCGGTGATGCATGCCAACAACGAGATCGGTACGCTCCAACGCCTCGCGGCTGTTGCGGAGATCACCGCCTCGCGCGGCATCGTGCTGCACACCGATGCTGCCCAGAGCGCCGGCTACGGCCTGTTGGACGTCAGGGAACTCGGTGTCGACCTGGCCTCGTTGTCCGCCCACAAGCTCCACGGCCCCAAGGGCATCGGTGCTCTCTACGTCCGCGGCGGTCTCCGGATCACCGCTCAGCAGACCGGCGGCGGACAAGAACGCGGACTGCGGGCAGGAACTCCCAATGTCCCCGCGATCGTGGGCTTCGGCGCCGCGGCTCACCTCATCACGACCGATGCCGTGCCACCTCCGACGTGCATCCGCGCACTGCGTGACCGGCTGCAGGACCGCCTTCTGTCGGCGATCCCCGGCGCACGCGTCAACGGGCACCCAGACCGGCGACTGCCCGGGAACCTCAGCCTCACCTTCCCCGGCATCGAGGCCGCCGACCTTCTCGAACGCCTCCCCGGTATAGCCGCGTCCACAGGATCTGCCTGCAACACCGGAAGTGGTGAGCCATCCCACGTCCTGACCGCGATCGGCCTCACCCGCGCGCAGGCCCGCGCGACCCTCCGGTTCAGCCTCGGCCGCACCACGACTGCCACCGACGTAGACCAGGCCGCCCGTCTCGTCATCCGCACCGCACACGCCTTGGCACCGACGCCTTCTACGGTCTGATCACTCCCGGAGAGAGCGGACCAGGGGCGAGTACGAGGCCAGTGGCCCGACCTCGTCCGATTCCTGGACGTGTCCGACGTGCGCCGGCCCGTGCAAGACGGTGCGGGCGGAGTACGCGTTCGCTCCGCTCGGATCGTCCGGAACGGTGTGATCAGGAAGCGATGCCGAGCTCGGCGTGGGTGCGGTCGAGGAAGTCGCGGACGGACGATTCGCGCCGCCAGGGTGCGAGCGCGGTGTTGAACTCGCGGACGTAGTCCTTGGCCCGGGAGGACCGGACCCGGGCCAGGATGTCGACGGACCGGTTGCCCAGTGCGAGGCCGTGGTCGAGATCGCGGGCCTGGAGGTGGGCGGTCCCGACGATCGCGAGGCGCATTCCGACCGAGCGGGTGAACACGCCGGACGGCATGGCGGCGGCCTGCCGGTCCCAGGCGAGAGCGGCTTTGGGGATCTTCAGGTCCCGGAAGACCTCCGTGGCGTCAGCGGAGAGGCGGGCATGGCGGTAGAAGTCGATCCACGCGGGCTCCGGTCCGCCCGCGGCATCGGCCCGGCCCAGGAGATCCTCGGATGCCGCGAGGACGCGCGAGGCGGCCCTGACGGCGCCGTCGCGGGCGTGGGCGCGGGCCTCGATCAGCTTGGTGAAGGCCAGAACTCTCGGCGCGGCCTGCCCTTTGGCCCGCTCGAAGGCGCCCTGCGCCATGTCGATCGCCTCACTGACGAAGCCCCTCATCAGGGACTGCATGGCCATCGTGGTCAGCACATAGCAGCCGAGCTGGACGTCCCCGCCCGCGCGGGCCAGGCGGAGGGCCTGGATGAAGTGCCGCTGGGCGACGTCGTGTCGGCCGACGTCGAACGCGGTCCAGCCGGCCAGGCGCGACAGTTCGGCGGTGACGGAAAACAGTTCACGGCCGACGGCATCGGTGAAGGAACCCCGCAGCAGCGGGGCGGCCCGCTCTTGGAGGCAGACGGTGACGGAGTCGGCCTTCCAGCTCCCGCCGCCGTACTTGGAGTCCCAGCGCCGGGCCTCCTCGGCCGCGTCCCGGAGTTCGGCGAGGTCGGCCTGGCCGACCTGTCGGCCGCCCCGGTGATCGGCGGAGCCGTCGACGGGGGTGACCAGCCAGCGGGTCACGGGGGTGGTGAACGCGGACGCGGCGAAGCCTGATCCGGCCAGGAAGTCTCGGCGGTTCACGGAACTCCAGAACGCAGTGGCCTCTTGGACCGCTTCGGCACGGTCCCGTGGGAAATCCAACCCCACCCGCACGTCCGGTGTCTCCGCGTCGGCCATGCCGATCTCGGCGAGTGTCACCGGCCGGCCGAGCCGTTCACCCAGGGCCGCGGCGATCAACTGAGGCACCGGCCACTTCGGGACCATCCCCCGCCTGCACCAGTTGGCGACGGAGGTGTGCGAGTAGTCCGTGGCCAGACCGGTCCCCTGCGCGAGCTGATTGACGCGTAGAGCAAGAGACTTGTTGCTGGCTCCGCTGGCCTCAATGAGCCGGGCCAGATCCGCGTTCGGCGGCCGTGTCCGGCGGACGGTCGATGCCACGACCTGCTCCCTTGACCTTCGCTGCGTACGGAAGCGCATACGCGGCGCCCCCGCATCGGGCCACCGAGGGTATTGCCCCGCGGGCTCGCGGTGAATCGGATCCGCGAGTTGTGAGCCCCCTTGCGAGCCCTCCCGGCCGCCCCGGCCGACGGGTGTGATGAGGAGTCCGGGCGGCCGTGGACCGGGAGGACCCCCTGGTCGGCGGCCGCCGCCAGGCATCACGCTCGGGGGTGACCCAGATGTGCGGAATCGCAGGACTGGCCGGAGGCGACGCCGTCCGGCACGTGAAGCCCGTCGCGGCGATGGGCGATTCGCAGCACCACCGCGGTCCCGACGGCACCATGCACGCCGCCGCCGGGGACGGGCGGGCGGTGCTGGCCATGAACACCCTGCTGATCGTCGAGCCGTGGGCTGTGCCCGGTCCCTACCTCGACGGGGCTACCGGCGTCCTCCTGGCCTTCAACGGGGAGATCTACAACTGGCGGCAGCAGGCCACGGCCTGGGGCATCGAGATCGGCGAGCGGGATTCGGACGCCCACTTCCTGCTGCGGGCCTGGGCCAAGATCGGGCCACCCTGCCTGGACGGGCTGGACGGTATGTTCGCCCTCGCCGTCTACGACCCCCGCACCGGGAAGCTGTTCCTGGCCCGCGACCGGCTCGGTGAGAAGCCGCTCTACTGGCGCCTCGACGGCGGCCGGCTGGCGTTCGCGTCCGAAGTGACCACGCTGACCGGCTACGGTCCGGCGCCCTTGGTCCTACGACCCGAGGTCACCGCGATCGAGACCCCGGTCGGCGCCGACACCCCGTTCCAGGGCGTCCAGTTACTGGCCCCGGCCACCTTATTGTCGTTCGACGTCACCACCGGCTCCCTCGACCAGACGACCTGGTGGCGCCTGGAGAACCGAGCCCCGTTCACCGGTACCTACACCGAGGCTCTGGCCAGGTTCGCCACGATCCTGGCCGAACAGATCCCGCTCAGGTCCCCGGCCTGCGACTTCGCTCTCCTCCTTTCCGGCGGACTGGACTCGGCGGTGCTGGCTCACCTGATGCGGCCGCCGGTCTGCGTCACCGTCCGCTACCCGGGCCACGACCGCCTGGACGAGTCCGTCACGGCCGCCGCGATCGCCCGGGACATCAGGGCCGAGCTGGTGGTGGTCGAGCCGGGCCCCGCGGACTTCGCCGCGGCTCTGCCGCACATGATGCGGGCCCTGGACTATCCCATGGGCAACGCGTCCACGTTCTCCGAGTACATGGCCTACAAGAAGGTCTCCGCACTCGGCCTTCGGGTCGTGATCGGTGGGCTGGGGCCGGACGAGTTCCTGATGGGCTACGTCCGCCAGGCCCTGGTCCTCTTCGGTCCCGACGCCGTCCTGAACGCCGGGCTGGCGGCGTACCGGCCGCTGGCCGCCAAACTCATGCACACCGCGGGCGAGCCCCTGGACCCCGTGGCGGCCGTCACCCGGCTGATCCTTCGCGGGCCCGACCCCGACGGGCGGGTCAGGGACCTGGCCGCCGACGCGATGGCCCGCGCGGGCGGCGACGTGGCCCGCGGCCTGACCCTGACCGACCTCGCGACAGCCTGGCGGCCGCTGGTGATGACCAGCGACAAACTCGCCTCCGCCTTCGCGCTCGAACGCCGGTCCCCTTATCTCGCCCGCGACCTGGTCGAGTTGTCGTACCGGCTTCCCGTCGAGCACAAGATCAGGGAACCGGCCCAGGGCAAACGGATCCTGCGGGACGCCGCCAGGGCCATCGGCCTGCCCCGGGAGGTCTGGGGCGGCCGGGACAAGTTCGGCTTCGCCTCCCCGGTCCCCGCCTGGCTCGACGGCGATCTCGCCGAATGGGCCGATGACCGGATCAACGCCGCCCTTGCCGACGCGCCCATGGGATTCCGGCCCCTCCTCAAGCGGGGTCTGGCCCGCGGCGGCCGGTACGAACGCACCCGTATGCAGGCACTCATGGCGGCCGCCTGGGTCCGCGACCAGGCGGTGAGGTCCGCCGCCGCGTGATCCCCAACTGCCGCACCAGCGTGTCGGAATGCGCTCCGACACCACCGCGCCCCCGGCCCCGGGCGCCGCCCGCGGAGCCGTCGCGATCCTCGCCAACCGCCGCGGCGAACTCCTCCTCCACCTGCGCGACGACCTCGACGAGGGCGTCGAGCTCCGGTTCTTCGCCCCCGAACACCTCGACATCCTCACGATCCCGCCGTTCATCCGGGGCGGGATCCACCGCCACCTGGCCGCCAGGCCCTGCTGAGCACCCCGGTCCCTCGGGACGGGTGCCGAGTGGGGCCACCGGCGGCCCCACTCGGAGGGACACCCTCACCATGAAGATGACCGTCGTCGGATGCGGATACCTCGGAGCCACCCATGCCGCCTGCATGGCCGAACTGGGCCACGAGGTCCTGGGGATGGACTCCGACATCGACAAGGTCCGTACCCTCAACGCCGGCAGGGCGCCGTTCTACGAGCGCGGCCTGGACGACCTTCTCATCCGGCACACCGCGTCCGGCCGGCTGAGGTTCACCGCCTCCTACCGGGAAGCCGCCGACTTCGCCGACCTGCACTTCGTCGGGGTCGGCACGCCGCGGCGGCCCGACGGCAGCGGCTACGACCTGAGCCATCTCTTCGACGCCCTCACCGGACTGGCCCCCGGCCTGACCCACCCCGCCGTGATCGCGGTCAAGTCGACCGTCCCCGTCGGTACCGCGCCCCGGGTCGCCGGGATCCTGCACGAGCACGCGCCCGCCGCAGAGGCCATCGAGGTCGTCTGGAATCCCGAGTTCCTGCGCGAATCCCGCGCGGTCGAGGACACCCTGCGGCCCGACCGGCTCGTCCTCGGCTTCGGCGCCCCCCACTCCTTTGCCGAGACGATGATGCGGGAGGCGTTCGCGGGAATCATCGACACCGGGGTGCCGACGCTCGTCACCGACTGGGCCACGGCGGAACTCGCCAAGGGCGCGGCGAACTCCTTCCTCGCCACCAAGATCTCCTTCGTCAACGCGATGGCGGAGATCTGCGAGAAGTCCGGCGCCGATGCCGCCGGACTCGCCGACATCCTTGGCCATGACATCCGTATCGGCCACCAAGGCATGCGGCCCGGCCTCGGGTTCGGCGGCGGATGCCTGCCCAAGGACCTGCGGGGCTTCATCGACCGAGCCGGTGAACTCGGCGCCGTAGAGGCCGTCGGGATCCTGCGCGAGGCCGACGCGGTCAACGCCCGCCGTCGTCAGCGGGTCATCGATCTGGCCCGCGAGGAACTCGGTGGCGACCCGCGCGGCAAACGGATCGCCGTCTGGGGTGCCGCCTTCAAGCCCGGGACCGACGACATCCGTGACTCGCCCGCCCTCGCCGTCGCACAGACCCTGTACGACCTCGGCGCCGCCGTCACCGTGTCCGACCCGAGGGCTCTCGACAACGCCCGCAAGCTCCACCCCCGACTCGACTACGCCGAGGACCCCGTCACCGCCGCCCGGGGCTGCGACCTCCTCCTGCACCTGACCGAGTGGCCCCAGTACGCCGACATCGACCCTGAGCGACTGGCCGACTGTGCCTTCGCCCCCAAGGCCGTCGACGCCCGCGGCACCCTCGACCTCGCTCGATGGCAGGACGCAGGCTGGCACATCCGAACCCTCGGCCGCGTCTGACCGGCACGGGCACGATGAACTCTGCGGCCACGGGGGTCGGTTGGAACAGTTGAGAGGGGGCCGACTGCCCGCGTCCGCCTTCGCGGAGGTGCGCCACCAGACCCGCCGCGCGCCGAGCGCCCCGCAGCACGTGGCCGCGGGGCGCCCGGTGCCTGGGGTCAGTCGACCATCTGGCCGTTGTACATGCCGCCCCTGCAGGTACCGGTCCCGGCCACGGTCGGGTTCGACCAGTCGACCGTGCCGCCGCCCTGCTGGCACTCACCCGGGGTGAGGCTGGCGGCCGTGGCGGTGGCGGCACCGGTGAGGCCGAGTCCGGCGAGGGCTGCCGTGGCGATGACGGCGGCGAGGATTCGTCGAATGCGCATGTGGTTCGCCTTTCACGGATTGCCTCGGTTAGGCCATTAATCAGCTTGAGACTCACCCATGTGGGTGGCGCGCCACGTTAGGCCGTTCGGGTGACAGTGACGGTGCCGGTGGCAGGGGCGGTGCCGTCCCCGGCGGGTGGCCTGTGGGCGCCCGGGCCGGGTGCCCACAGGTCCAGGTGCCTTACGGAGTCGTGCAGTTGAGCGAGCCCGAGGGCAGGTTGTTGCCCGCGGACGAGGTCGCGGTGAAGCCGAATGTCGTACTGCCGTCCGCCGGGATCGTGCGGTTGTAGTCGGCGTTGGCGACCGACACCCCGCCGCCCGAGGCGGTGGACAGGACGCCGCTCCACACGCTGCCGATCGTCGTGCCGCTGCCCGGGGTCCAGCCGACGTGCCAGCCGTTGATCGGGGCGGTGCCGTGGTTCATCACGGTGACCGTGGCCTGGAAGCCGCCGCTCCAGGAGCTGTCCACGTTGTACGTGGCCATGCAGGAGCCGGTGCCGCCGGTGGGCGGCGGGGTGGTGCCGCCACCGCCGTCCGGGGGCGGGGTCGTACCGCCGCTGCCCCGGATGCCGGTCACCTCGCCGTTGCCGCCGTCGAAGACGATGTCGGAGCAGGAGAAGAAGTTCTCGTTGCTGTCCGAGCGCACCCACTGGATGAACATCAGCGCGTTGCCCGAACGGCCCGAGGGCAGCGCCTGGTTCCAGTAGTAGTGACCGCCGTCCGTGCCGGGCGAGCCGGAGGCGGGCGGGTTGGTGACCGTGGAGGCCAGCTGGAGGTCCGACCAGGCGAGCGGGGTCGTCGGGGACCAGCCCTGCTTGGTGAAGTAGACCCGGAAGTCACCGGGGTGCTGGGCCCAGTTGCTGTACTGGAGCTGGATGGTGGAGCCCGAGGTCAGATGCGTCTTCGGCCAGTCGTCGCGGGCCAGGTTGTAGCCGCTGAAGTCGTACGGCGACTTGTTGCCCGCGCTGCAGATCGTGCCGTCCGGGACGTAACCCTGGCCCTTGCCACCGGCGTTGGAGTCCAGCACGGCGAACCAGTTGTAGAGCGAGGACGACCCGCTCTGCGCGATGGCCGCCGCGCAGGCCGGGTTGGTCGGGTCGACCGCGCCGCTGCTGGTGATGGCGTCCTTGTAGCAGAGGTAGGTGCGCGAGCCGGGGAACATGGCGACGCCGTGCGCCGACGCGGTCCCCGAGCCGAGGAGGATCAGTCCTAAGGCGGAGACCGTGGCGGCCAACGCGGCCAGCAGGGCCGCCGTTCTGCTGCGTCTGATCATGAGGGGAGAGACCTTTCGCAGATCGACTTGGGCAGAGGTGAAGGAGTGGGAGCGCTCCCACAGTCGGAGGATAGGGACGCGTAAACCATATGTAAACGGCCTGGACAAAATGGCCCGGACAAAGTGCGGCCCGGTCGGGGCGGCGGAGCCGTCCGACCGGGCCGGGGGAGGTGATCGAAGGGCCGGGGCTATGCCGCCGTGCCGCCCGCGTAGTCGCTGCTGAACGTCGTCTCGATGGTCTGCGCCACCTGCTGGGCCACGCCCGTGCCGGTCATGATGATGCCCAACTCCCGGTTGTTGCTCAGGGAGTTGCTGCTGATGTTCATGGAACCGGCCTCCACCGCCTGGGTGGACAGACCGTAGTCGGCGACCATGGCCTTGGCGTGGATGTAGAAGCCGTTCGGGTCGGAGTAGCCGACGACCGTGCCGCCCGCCGCCTTGACCGCGGAGACCTCGCCGGCGTAGCTCGCGGGGTCTTCCAGTACGACGCGGACCTTCACGCCCGCCTTGGCGCGCGCCACGATCGCGTTGACGACCGTGCTGTCGCTGAACTCCAGCTCCTGCACGTCGAGCGTCTTGGTCGCGGCGTTGATGAAGGACACCAGGCGGCTGCGCGAGTCGGTGGGGGACCACAGCAGGTGGTCGCCGTCGGTGGGGGTGATCGCGGTGCCGGCGTAGTCGGCGTCGAAGACCTTCTCGATGGCGGCGACATCGCGGGTGTCGTCGGTGAAGACGCCGTAGTCCCGGCTGGTCGCGTAGTACTGCGAGGTCAGGTTGCCGGTCAGGACGAGCGACTTGGTGCCGTCCACGGTGATCGTCTTCTGGTGCGTGTAGACGTAGGACGAGGAGGACCAGACGACGCCCACGCCCGCGGCGGTCAGCGTCGTGTACGCCGCGTTGTCCTCGCTCTTGTGCTGCCGGTCCAGGACGACCCGGACGGTGACGCCCTTCTTCTCCAGCGCGACCAGGTCGTTGACGGCCGTGGTGTCCTCCAGCTCGTACATGGTCATGTCGAGCTTGCTGGTGGCCGAGTTGATGAAGTCGTAGATCGTCGGCTGGCTGGTACCGGCCTGGGAGAAGGCGAACGCCGAGTACGTCGCCGCGTTCGCGGGGACGGCGGCGACGGCGACGGCGGTACCGGCGGCGAGGGCGACAGCGGCGCGGGTGAGGGCCTTCCGCAGCATTGCGTGACTCCTTTTGGGAGGCAGGGGGCGTGGTGTCGGGTGCATGACACCACGCGCGTAGAACGCTGGGGAGGCGCGCGGATCCAGAGATGGCCAGGGGGGCGCAAAAACTCGGTATCGGGGTTCCGGTTTGCCCCTCAATGCCAGGCCGCGGGGCCGACAGGGCGTCGGTAAGGAAGGGGAGCGGGCGGGCGTAGCGTAGACGGCATGACGAAGTACGGATCTTTCCCCGGTACACGTCCCCGGCGGCTGCGGACCTCGCCCGTCATGCGACGGATGGTCGCCGAGACGCGCCTGCACCCCGCCGATCTGATCCTCCCCGCGTTCATCCGCGAGGGTGTGAGCGAGCCCGTGCCGATCGCCGCGATGCCCGGCGTCGTCCAGCACACCCGCGACAGCCTGAAGAAGGCTGCGGCGGAGGCCGTCGAGGCCGGGGTCTCCGGGATCATGCTGTTCGGCGTGCCGGAGGACGGCAACAAGGACGCCCAGGGGACGGCCGGTACGGACCCCGAGGGAATCCTCCAGGTCGCGTTGCGCGACGTACGCGCCGAGGTCGGCGACGACCTCCTCGTCATGTCCGACCTGTGCCTGGACGAGTTCACCGACCACGGGCACTGCGGGGTGCTGGACGCCGAGGGCCGGGTCGACAACGACGCCACCCTGGAGCGGTACGCCGAGATGGCCCAGGTGCAGGCCGACGCCGGAGCCCATGTCGTCGGCCCCAGCGGGATGATGGACGGCCAGATCGGCGTCATCCGTGACGCGCTCGACCAGATCGGCCGCGAGGACGTGGCGATCCTCGCCTACACCGCGAAGTACTCGTCCGCGTTCTACGGCCCGTTCCGCGAGGCCGTCGCCTCCTCGCTGCGGGGCGACCGCAAGACGTACCAGCAGGATCCCGCCAACTGGCGTGAGTCGCTGCGGGAGTTGGAGCTGGACCTCGCCGAGGGCGCGGACATGGTGATGGTCAAGCCGGCCGGGCCCTACCTCGACGTCCTCGCGCGCGTCGCGGACGCGGTGGACGTGCCGGTCGCCGCGTACCAGATCTCCGGCGAGTACTCGATGATCGAGGCCGCGGCCGAGAAGGGCTGGATCGAGCGGGACCGGGCGATCTTCGAGACCCTGACCGGGATCAAGCGGGCCGGGGCGCGGAACATCCTGACGTACTGGGCGACCGAGGTGGCGCAGAAGCTGCGCTGAACCGGGCAGGTGCGGGGCGGGCCGAGTGATACACGTAATAGTTGAGGAATCAATTAACTCGGTCCGCTGTTCACGGCGGTATGAAACGCATCGGATTCCTCTCCTTCGGCCACTGGGCCGACAGCCCGCACTCGAAGACCCGCAGCGCCTCCGACACGCTGCTCCAGTCCATCGACCTCGCGGTGGCCGCCGAGGAGCTGGGCGCCGACGGGGCCTACTTCCGGGTGCATCACTTCGCCCGCCAGCTGGGCTCGCCCTTCCCGCTGCTCTCCGCGATCGGCGCGAAGACCTCGCGCATCGAGATCGGCACCGGCGTGATCGACATGCGCTACGAGAACCCCATGTACATGGCCGAGGACGCCGGTGCCGCCGACCTGATCTCCGGCGGCCGGCTCCAGCTCGGCGTCAGCCGCGGGTCACCTGAGCAGGTCATCGACGGCTGGCGGTACTTCGGATACGCGCCCGGCGAGGGTGAGACCGACGCCGACATGGCCCGCAAGCACACCGAGGTGCTGCTGATGGTGCTCCAGGGCAAGGGCTTCGCCGAGCCGAACCCGCGCCCGATGTTCGCCAACCCGCCGGGACCGCTGCGCATCGAGCCGTACTCCGAGGGGCTGCGCGAGCGCCTCTGGTGGGGTGCGGGCTCCAACGCCACCGCCGCCTGGGCCGCCGGGCTCGGCATGAACCTGATGAGCTCGACCGTCAAGGACGACGAGGGCGGCGCGCCCTTCCACGTCCAGCAGGCGGCGCAGATCCGGGCCTTCCGCAAGGCCTGGGCCGAGGCGGGCTGGGAGCGCGAGCCGCGCGTCTCCGTCTCGCGCAGCGTCTTCGCGCTCACCGACGACCGGGACCGCGCCTACTTCGGCCGCGACGGCGACAGCAGCGACAGCATCGGCTACCTCGACGCCGACACCCGGGCGATCTTCGGCCGTACGTACGCCGCCGAGCCCGACGCCCTGATCGAGCAGCTCGCCGGGGACGAGGCGATCGCCGAGGCCGACACGCTGCTGCTGACCGTGCCCAACCAGCTCGGCGTGGACTACAACAGTCACGTCCTGGAGAACATCCTCACCCATGTCGCGCCGGCGCTCGGCTGGCGCTGACCCTGACCGGCGGGAGTCGCCGTGGGCAAGATCCTGATCATCGGCGGGACCGGCTACACCGGCGCCAACGTCGCCGCCGAGGCCGTCGCCCGGGGCCATCAGGTGGCGTCGTACGCACGGTCGGCGCCGAAGTCCCCGGTCGACGGGGTGTCGTACACCCGGGGCGCGGCCGAGGACGCGGTACGGCTGGTCCCCGGCCGGGACGCGGTGGTCGCGGCCCTGTCGCCGCGCGGCGACCTGGTGGGCCGGCTGCTCGGCCTGTACCAGGACATCGCCGCCGCGGCGGACACCGACGGCGCCCGGCTGATCGTGATCGGCGGCTTCTCCTCGCTGCGCCCCGCGCCGGGCGAGCCCCGGTTCGCCGAGGGGGACGTCCCCGAGCAGTTCCGGTCCGAGGCGCGCGAGATGGACGCGATCCGGGAATGGCTCAGCACCGCCGCGCCCGGCTCGCTCGACTGGACCCTGATCTCGCCCGCGGGCGGCTACGGCGCCTGGGCCGCGGGTGAGCGGACCGGGTCGTACCGCGTCGGCGGGGAGGTCGCCCTGCTCGACGAGCAGGGCGGGTCGGAGATCTCCGGCGCCGACTTCGCGCTGGCGGTCGTGGACGAGATCGAGCGCGACGCGCATCCCCGGGCGCACATCTCCATCGCCTACTAGGCCCCCGCCCCGCAGGGGCTTTCGGGTCACCAGCCCGCGATGTCGGACGCGTTCTGCTGCCAGTAGGTGACCTTCAGCGAGCTGTCGTAGTACACGCCCTTCGCGGGCAGGGTGACGTTCGCCGTGGCGCCGCCGTCGCTGTTCGGGGTCATGCCCTGGAAGTACACGGTCAGCTTGTGGCCGGTCTGGCCGCCGTCGCCGCTGCCGTCGGCGGCGGACAGCAGCACGCCCGCGTAGCCGGACTCGCCGGGCGCGAGGGTGGTGACCGCCTGGGGCTTGGTCGACTCGTCGGCGCCGGGCGCCCACTGCATCCCGTCGAAGCGGAGCACCGGGTAGTACGTCAGGTCGCAGTACTTCGAGCCGGTGTTCTTGACGGTGAGCAGCATGTGGTTGAGCGGGCGGGACAGCACCTGCGCGGTGACCTTGGTGTTGGAGCCGTTGCACAGGACGCGGTTCTCCGGGTCCCAGGCGTTGCCCGAGCCCTTGGAACCGGCGGAGCCGCCGGAGGCGTGGGTTCCTTGGGTACCGCTGCCGCCGGTGGCGCGGTGGGTGCCGGCCGAGGTCTGCGTGCCGTGGGCGGAGCCGGTCGACCCCTGCCGCGCATCCGCGTCGGCGGAGGGCTGGTTGGCGGCGGGCGTGCCGCTCGCGCTCGCCGCCGGGGTGTGCCGGGCGGCGCCCTCGTCCTTGGTGCCCGTGCCGTTGTCGCACGCGGTGAGGGCGAGCGCGGCGAGGGCGGCTCCGGCCGCGGCGAGCAGGGGGGTACGGGTGCGGAGGGTACGGCGGTTGCGCATGGCGCTTCTCGCTTCCGGGTCGGGGAGTGCTTGGATGTCCACAGCCTGCGGGCCGTGTTGTCCCGCCCGCCAGCCCCGGCGGCCGATCCGGGACGCTGGAACGGCCACATAGGTGTTGACCTGCAAGAACGTCCCTTCCCTGGAACGGGGGAATGGGACAGGGGAGGGGACGGATCGTGTCGGAAAGCACCGGGGGGACCGGGTTCGCCGAGCGGCTGCGGGAGTTGAAGGACCGCTCAGGGCACAGCTACGGCATGCTCGCCAAGCGGCTCCACATGAGCACGTCGACGCTGCACCGCTACTGCAACGGGGAGGCCGTACCGACGGACTACGCCCCGGTGGAGCGGATGGCGCGGCTCTGCGGGGCGTCGCCGGAGGAACTCGTGGCGCTGCACCGGAGTTGGGTGCTGGCGGACGCGGGGCGGGGGAAGAGGGCGGCCGAGGGGCTCGCGACGGGGGCGGCCGAGGGGCTCGCGACGGAGGCGGCCGAGGGACTCGCGCAGGGGGAGGAAGCCCCCGCCCCAGCCTCTGCCTCCGCGCCGGAACCGGCTCCGGCATCGGCGTCAGCACCGGACCCGGAGCCGGACCCGGACCTGGAGTCGGCCCCGGAGCCGAACCCGGAGCCCGCGCCGAAGCCGACCCCGACCCCGACCCCGGACCCGGCACCAACCCCGGTTCCGGAAGCCGCCGTTCCCGCCCCGCGCCCCCGCCCCGGCGCCCGCTTCCGCTCCCGCCGCCCCGTCCTCATCGCCGCCGTCACCGGAGCCGCCGTACTCGGTGCCGTGGCCCTCGCGTTCGGGCTGCCCGGCGGCGGGCGCCCCGACCAGGGCGCGGCACCCACCGGAGCCACCGCCGCCGCCCAGGACCGCGCGCCCGCGACCGGTACCGGTACCGCGTCCCGGGGCAGCGGCTCGCCCTCCCCCTCGGGCTCCGCCCGGCACCCCTCGCCCTCCGCCGAGCACGGCAGGACCGAGGGGCCGGGCGCCGCCACGAGCGGACCGCCGGGCGGGGCGACGGCCGACGACAAGGAGTCCACGGCCGTTCCCCTCGCGATCACCACCCACCCGTACTCCTGGGAGAGCCCCTGCTTTCAGCACTATCTGATCGACCGCCCGCCCACGGCCGTGTCCCCGCCGCCCGTCGAGAACGACGCGCCCGCCTGGGTGGCCGTGCACCAGGCCGTCTCGGCGGGCGAGCAGTTCGTCACGCTCACCGTGCAGGGCAGCGGCAGGCAGACCGTGGTGCTGGAGGGGATGTCGGTGCGGATGGCGGGCAAGCGCGCGCCGCTCGCCTGGAACGACTACGCCATGGGCTACCCCGGCGTGGGCTGCGGCGGCGGGGTGCCCACCCACTCCTTCACCGTCGCCCTGGACGCCGTCCGGCCGGCCGTCCAGCCGGTGGCCGGACAGCACGGCTTCCCCCTCAGCGTGAGCGAGTCGGACCCCGAGGTCTTCTACGTCACGGCGAACGCCTCGGCCTACGACGTGAGTTGGTACCTGGAGCTGTCCTGGTCCAGCGGCGGCCGGCACGGCACTCTGGAGATCGGCGACCACGGCCGGCCCTTCCGCACCAGCGGCAGCAACGGGCGCCCCGCCTACGCCTTCCCGCTGGGCGGCGAGAAGTGGGCGCCCGCGCAGTAGCCTCCGACGGCCGTCGTCACCGGCGGGTCAGTCCCACCAGAAGAACCAGGTGGTCTCGCCGACCAGCTCCTTCGCATAGGCGCGGAGGGTGTCCGCGCCTTGCGTGATGTTGTCCGGGCAGAAGGCGAAGTGCTCCGCCGCCACCGCCTCGGCCTCGGCCAGGTCGGTCGGCGGGGCGGCCACGGACAGCAGCAGGGCGTCGAAGCCGAGCGCGACGACCCGTATGCCGAAGCGGTCCTCCCAGGAGCGCAGGACCGCGCACAGCCGCGCCACGTCCCCCTCGTGGTTCAACGGGCCGCTCCAGCCGATGGCGGCCGGGATGTCGGCGGAGCGGCGGGCGGGGACGAGGGCGAGGTGCGGGGCCGGGAAGACGGACTGGCCCTGGTCGGCGGTCAGTTCGTCGGCGGCCCGCGCGGCGCGGGTGCCGGGGTCGGCGGTGAGCTTCCTGGGCGGGGCGAGGCCGGGCCAGTCCGGCCCGAACGGCTCCACGAGGTCCCCGAGTTCGTCCTCGGGGCCGGACTCCTCGTCGCCCTCCCAGTACTCGGCCAGGACCTCCTCCGGATCGTGGTCCCCCGGGTAGGAGACGTCGTCCGGCATCAAGTCCCATTCCTCCGGGCCGCCTTGCGGGCCGCCGGTCTCCACCAGCACCGGCAGCAGCCCGGCGCGCGCGGCCGGGGCGCCGAGGGCGGTCCAGGTGCCGGGGCCGGCCGGTTTGTCCGCGAGCCAGAGCAGCGGCTCGTGGTGCGGGCCGTTCTCGGTCGTGTCGAGCAGCCTGCCGGGCGGCAGTTGGAGCCCCAGGCTGCGGCCGCTGGGATCGGTGGCCAGCCGGGGCAGCGGGTTGGGAAGAGTCGCCATGGGGGTGACTGTAGGGGGAGGGTCTGACAATGGCCCCCCGCGGGTCCTAGACCAGGGTCGTGATGCAGAACGGGTGCCCGGCCGGGTCGAGGAGCACCGTCCAGCGCTGCCCGCCCGGCTGGAACCCCGGCTTGCCGGCGCCCAGTTCGAGGGCCCGCCGCTCGGCGTCCGCCAGGTCGTCCACGCCCAGCTCGACATGGGCCTGCTTGCCCTGGGCCGGGTCCGGCCAGGTGGGCGGGCGGTGGTCGGCGACGCGGGTGAAGCCGAGGCCGGGGGCGCCCTCGGTGCCGAGCAGGACGAAGTCGTCGGTGGCGAAGAGGGTGCGGTAGCCCAGCAACCCGGCGTAGAAGCGGGCGAGTTCGGCGGGGTCGGCGCAGTCGAAGGTGACGGCGGCGTAGCGGAACGCGGGAACGGTCTCCGTGGTCATGAGGGGGACGGTACGACGTGATCAGGACAGGTACGGTCCTGGTTGTGCCGCTGACGTGTGAGACCCTCCCCGTGACGCTCCCGTGCTAGCAGCGTCCGCCCGGCTGCTGGGCCTGCTGAGCCTCCTGTCCTCCCGCCCCTCGTGGACCTGCGCCGAACTGGCCCGGTCGCTGAAGGTCACCGACCGCACGGTCCGCCGGGACATCGCCCGGCTGCGCGAACTCGGCTACTCCGTCGACTCCGAGGCGGGCCCCTGGGGCGGCTACCGGCTGCGCACCGCGATCGCCGCGCACCAGCGGCGCCGGTACGGGCTGTCGTACGACCCCGACACCGAGGTGCTGGTGACGGCGGGCGCCACCGAGGCCATCGCGGCCGCGCTGCTCGCGCTGCTGGAGCCGGGCGACGAGGTGGTGGCCCTGGAGCCGTACTACGACTCCTACGCGGCGAGCATCGCGCTGGCGGGCGGCCGCCGGGTGCCGGTGACCCTGCGCCCGCACGAAGGCAGCTTCCGGCTCGACCTGGACGAGCTGCGCGCCGCCGTCACCGACCGGACCCGGCTGCTGCTGATCAACACCCCGCACAACCCCACCGGCCGGCCCGCCGACCTCGGCGACCCCCCGGATGCGGCCCACCTGGTCTCCCGGAACATCGCGAACGGCCCCTACCCGCTGTCCGCCACCGTCCGCCTCCCCGTCCCCCTCGACCAGGCGCTCCGCCTCGTCCCCGCGACCATCGGCACCCACCGCCCGGACGGCCCCGACGCGACGCTGGTCGACATCGGGGGCGCCGACGCGGACGGCCTGGCGCGCTGTCTGCTGGGGCTCGGGACACCGCTGCGGGTCCTGGCGCCCGACGAGGTGCGGGCGGCCCTGGTACGGCGGGCGCGAGAGGTGGCGCGGCAGAACGCCGGCGGCTCCGATGCGGAGTCCGCCGGCGAACCGGTCACCCGGGCCCGTCCGGGGCCCTGAGCGGGGTCAGAGCTTGTCGGGGGTCCTGATGCCCAGCAGGGACATGCCCTGGTGCAGGGTGCGGGCCGTGAGGCCGACCAGGAAGAGGCGGTTCTCGACCTGGGCGGGGGACTCGGCCTTCAGGACCGGGCACTGGTCGTAGAAGGTCGTCAGGTGCGAGGCCAGTTGGTACAGGTAGGCGGCCAGCTTGTGCGGCTCGTAGGAGGCGGCCACCTCCAGGACCGTCTCGGCGAACTGGTCCAGATGCAGGCCAAGGGCGCGCTCCGCCGGGGCCAGTGCCAGCTCCGGGTGGGCGGCGGGGCGGGCCTCGCCGGCCTTGCGGAGGATGGACTGGATACGGGCGTAGGCGTACTGCAGGTAGACGGAGGTGTCGCCGTTCAGCGAGACCATCTGGTCCAGGTCGAACTTGTAGTCCCGCACCGCCGAGGTGGACAGGTCGGCGTACTTGACCGCGCCGATGCCGACGTACCGGCCGTTCTCCTCGATCTCCTGCTCGGTCAGGCCCACCTTCTCGGCCTTGTCCCGGACCACGGCCGTCGCCCGGTCGACCGCCTCGTCCAGCAGGTCCTGGAGCTTGACCGTCTCGCCCGCACGCGTCTTGAACGGCTTGCCGTCCTTGCCCAGCACGGTGCCGAAGGCCAGCTGGACGGCCGTCACGTCGTCGTTCAGCCAGCCGGCGCGGCGGGCCGTCTCGAAGACCATGCGGAAGTGCAGGGCCTGGCGGGCGTCCACCACGTACAGCAGCGTGCTCGCCTTCAGGTTGAAGACGCGGTCGCGGATGGCGGACAGGTCGGTGGCCGCGTAGCCGTAGCCGCCGTCGGACTTCTGGACGATCAGCGGGACCGGGTTGCCCTCCGGGCCCAAGATGTCGTCGAAGAAGACGCAGAGCGCGCCCTCGGAGCGGACCGCGACACCGGACTCCTCCAGGAGGCGGCAGGTCTCGGCCAGCATGTCGTTGTACCCGGACTCGCCGACGATGTCGGGGTCGCGGACCTCCATGTCCAGCTTCTCGAAGACGGAGAAGAAGTAGATCTTCGACTCGTCCACGAACTTCTGCCAGACGGCGAGCGTGTGCGGGTCGCCGGCCTGGAGGTCGACCACCCGGCGGCGGGCGCGGGTCTTGAACTCCTCGTCGGAGTCGAAGAGCTTGCGGGCGGTCTTGTAGAGGCGGTCCAGGTTGGACATCGCCTCCTCGCCGGAGGCCGCGGTGTCCTCGGTGGAGGTCTTGTGGTCCAGCTCGTGGGGGTGCTCGTCCAGGTACTGGATGAGCATGCCGAACTGGGTGCCCCAGTCGCCGATGTGGTGGCGGCGCACCACCGTCTCACCGGTGAACTCCAGCAGCTGGACGACCGAGTCGCCGATCACCGCGGAGCGCAGATGGCCGACGTGCATCTCCTTGGCCACGTTCGGCTGGGCGTAGTCGATCACCGTGGTGCCCGGGTGCGCGGCGTACGGCACTCCGAGGCGGCCGGTCTCGTCGGCGTAGCGCGCGGCGAGGTTCTCGGTGATCGCCCGGTCGGAGACGGTGATGTTGAGGAAGCCGGGGCCGGAGACCTCGATGTCCTGGATCACCGCGCCGGTGGTCACCTGGGAGACGACCTGCGTGGCCAGCTCCCGCGGGTTCGCCTTCGCCTTCTTGGCGAGGGCGAGGATCCCGTTGGCCTGGTAGTCGGCCCGGTCGCTTCGTCGCAGCAGCGGGTCCGCGCCGGCGGCCTCCGGCAGGGTGGCCGAGAGGGCGGACGCGAGGTGCTGCTGGACGGAGTCGCTGAGGGACGTGACCGAGGCCATAGGTGAGGTGCCGTTCTCCTCGTGGGGATGGATCGTCACGCCCAGTATTCCACGGGGGGTGAAGCGGATTTTCCCGTCACCGGGTGAACGCGGGGGCCGGGAAGGGCGTCCAACGCGTTGAAAAGGCGTTTTCGTGGATGTGGTCCCGCCTGGGACAATGGAGCGGTCAGCCGTGCGACCGCTACGGCTGCCCGATGGAGAAAGAAGGACGTGCCGATCGTGGCTCAGAGCACCGAGACCACCGACTGGGTCTCCCGTTTCGCGGATGAGGTCATCGAGGAGTCGGAGCGCCGGGCCCCGGGCAAACCGGTCGTCGTCGCGTCCGGTCTCTCCCCGTCGGGCCCCATCCACCTGGGCAACCTGCGCGAGGTCATGACCCCGCACCTGGTCGCCGACGAGATCCGCCGCCGCGGGCGCCAGGTCAGGCACCTGATCTCCTGGGACGACTACGACCGCTACCGCAAGGTCCCCGCGGGCATCGCGGGCGTGGACGAGTCCTGGGCCGAGCACATCGGCAAGCCGCTGACCTCGGTACCGGCCCCGAAGGGCTCGTCGTACCCGAACTGGGCGGAGCACTTCAAGGCCGCGATGGTCGAGTCGCTGGCCGAGATGGGCGTCGAGTTCGACGGCATCAGCCAGACCGCGCAGTACACCTCGGGCGTCTACCGCGAGCAGATCCTGCACGCCATGAAGCACCGCGGCGACATCGACGCGATCCTCGCCCAGTACCGCACCAAGCCCAAGGTCAAGAAGCAGCAGCAGAAGGCCGTGGACGAGGCCGAGCTGGAGGCCGAGGAGGGCTCCGGCGCGGCCGCCGAGGACGACGGCTCCGCGGGCGGCGCCGGGTACTTCCCGTACAAGCCGTACTGCGGCGGCTGCGGCAAGGACCTGACGACGGTCACCTCGTACGACGACGACACCACCGAGCTGTCGTACGTCTGCGAGGAGTGCGGCTTCACCGAGACCGTGCGGCTGAGCGAGTTCAACCGCGGCAAGCTGGTCTGGAAGGTCGACTGGCCGATGCGCTGGGCCTACGAGGGCGTGATCTTCGAGCCGAGCGGTGTCGACCACTCGTCCCCGGGGTCGTCCTTCCAGGTCGGCGGGCAGATCGTCGGCATCTTCGGCGCCGAGCAGCCGATCGGCCCGATGTACGCGTTCGTCGGCATCTCCGGCATGGCCAAGATGTCGTCCTCGCGCGGTGGCGTGCCCACCCCGGGCGACGCGCTGAAGATCATGGAGCCGCAGCTGCTGCGCTGGCTGTACGCCCGCCGCCGCCCCAACCAGTCCTTCAAGATCGCCTTCGACCAGGAGATCCAGCGGCTCTACGACGAGTGGGACAAGCTCGCCGCCAAGGTGGCCGACGGCTCCGCGCTGCCGGGTGACGTGGCCGCGTACACCCGCGCGGTCGGCACCGCCGCCGCCGAGCTGCCGAGGACGCCGCGCCCGCTGCCGTACCGCACGCTGGCGTCCGTCGCCGACATCACGGCCGGGCACGAGGACCAGGCCCTGCGGATCCTCTCCGAGCTGGACCCGGACAGCCCGCTGTCCTCGCTCGCGGAGGCCCGGCCGCGCTACGACAAGGCCGAGGCCTGGATCAACACGCACGTGCCCGCCGACCAGCGGACCATCGTGCGCGAGGGGCCGGACGCCGAGCTGCTGAAGTCGCTGGACGAGGCGTCCCAGGGCTCGCTGCGGCTGCTGCTGGACGGTCTCGCCGAGCACTGGTCGCTGGACGGCCTGACGCATCTCGTCTACGGCGTGCCGAAGGTGCAGGCCGGGTTCTCGGCGGACGCCACGCCCAAGGAGCTGCCGCCGGAGATCAAGACCGCCCAGCGGACGTTCTTCGCGCTGCTCTACCAGCTGCTGGTGGGCCGCGACACCGGCCCCCGGCTGCCCACGCTGCTGCTCGCGGTGGGCCAGGAGCGGGTGCGGGCGCTGCTCGGGCAGTGACACGTAGGCACAACAGGACAGGGGCCCTCCAGCCGGAGGGCCCCTGTTTTTGTGCCGCTCCCCGTCAGGCGAGCAGGTCCACCGGTACCGGTTCGTCGGTCCGGTCGTCGATCAGGGTGACCCGGACCGCCGGCCGGTCGGTGGTGTCCTTCGTCGCGCGCGGGTCCAGCGCGAAGAGCACGGTGACCGGCCGTGCCGAGCCGTCGGGGTCGTGCACCCCCGCGAACTGGAGGAAGCGCCAGCCGTCGGCCTCCCAGTGGTCGATCAGCCCGGAGCGGACCACGGGCGCGGCGGCGACCCAGGCCAGCGAGCGCTCCAGCAGCTCGACGGAGGCGGCCACCGGCACCTCCGCGCCCTGGCCGGTGCCGAGCGGATGGCCGAGGATCCGCAGCCTGGCCCTGCGCAGCGGGACCAGCCACAGGTGGTCCAGGTCGCCGGAGAACGCGGCCAGGACGGCCGCGGTGACGACCAGGAGGGCGAGCGAGGCCACCGGGTGCCGGGCGGTCTGGGTCCACCAGGCGGTCCGGGCCCCGGCGGCCGCGGCGCCGCCCACCACGACCAGGCCCGCGCGGACGAACGCCCGCCAGGTGATCGGGCCGTCGTCGCGGGCGGTGCAGCCGCAGGACGACTCCGGGGCGGTGGCGCGGGCGTACCCGAGGTAGCCGAGGAAGCCGAGGCCGAGGACGGCGGCGGCGATCCCGGGCACGACGGCGGTCGGCGCGGCCAACAGGCCCCCGGCCACGACGAGTTCCACCGCTCCGGTGGCCCGCAGGACCCGGGTGGCGCGGCGGCCGTCGTCAAGGACGCGGGCCAGGACGGTGCCGGCCGCCTGCCCGGCGACCCGCCTGCCGAACGCCTTGCCCGCGCCGGTGGCGGTGAGCAGGACGCCGAGCAGCAGGGGCGCGAGGTTCATGGTGAGCGATGCCATCGAAGGACTCCCCTCGGCTCAGTGCCCGACGCTGATACGGGCGATGTCCACGCTGTCGTCCGCGGGCCGCCAGGCGCCGAGCACCTGGGCGTGGTGCCCGATCCTGAGCTGGGAGAGGTCGGAGGTGAGGGCGCCGCCGCGGAAGGAGGCGGTGGTGCGCTTCGCGACGAGGTGGCCGACCAGGGCGTTGCGGCCGTGGCTCAGATGCAGCCGGGAGCGCTCGATGCCGCGGACGGTGACATAGAGGTTGACGATGTTCACCCAGACCGCGTCGGCGGCCACGCTGCCGTCGGGCATCTCGACGCCCCGCGCGTACAGGCCGTCGCCGGTCTCGATGGCCTCGGCGGTGACGGTCTCCAGCTTCCAGACGCTGGTCGCGTTGGTGAGCTGGACGAGCCGGTGGGTGCCGTCGGACTCGACGACGTCGAGGGTGCTGCCCTTGATCTGGCTGACCCGGCCGTCGATGAACGACGAGCGGGAGACCGCCGGGTCCAGGGCGGGCATGGGCGCGGCGAAGGCGGCGTCCGCGTCCAGGCCGCCGAGTGCGGAGGCGCCCACGATGGTGGCGCCGCCGAGGGCGGCGCTGGTCAGGAGGGAGCGGCGGTCGATGCCGCGGCGTCCGGTCATGGCGGTGGTCCTCCTCACTCGTAGATGTAGACGGGAAGCAGGCCGGAGCTGAGGCTGCCGATGGCCGAGAAGGCCGCCGGGGTCAGGTCGATGACCCGGTGGGTGCGGCAGGAGCCGTTGCAGCAGGTCTGCTCGCCGCACCACATCTGGGTGTTGGGGCCGCAGTCGGCGAGGGTGACGCAGACGGCGGCGCCGGAGCACTGGTGCTTGACGTTCACGACCGAACCGCAGCCGCGTCTGGGCATGTTCTCGCCGCAGGCCGCCGGATCGGTGACGTTCCAGCAGGCCGCCGTGAGGTTGGGCCAGGCGGCCATGTTCTTGCCGGACTGGCAGGTGCCGCAGGCGCCGGTGCCGGTGCTGCCGCAGGGGCCCCAGGAGCTGCCGCAGCAGAACCAGGAGGTCTCGCCCGCCCACAGGCTGGTGGATCCGCAAGCCATTGCTGTTTCCCTTCGTCGAACGGTTCGAATTGACCGGTGCATGACAAAAGAGAGCCGCGAAAGTACTGTGCGGGATGGTGCGTTGGCGCAAGCCATGATGCTCGTTGCTACGCGCGTTGGCCAGGGGGTGTACCGGGCCGGGAGTGTTTCGTGGGCCGCTCCGGGGAACGGCCCACGAGGCGTCAGGCGATGTGGTCCTCCTCCAGCTCCGCCGAGTGGCGCTGCTGGAGGCGGGCGGCGAGGGACTTCAGCTCGGCGGGGCTGAGCTGGGTGCCGTACGTCGCCTGGATGTTCTCGCCCAGGATGTGGGCGGTGGGGTAACTGCCGTCTATCGACTGCCGGAACACCTGGTAGAAGGCGTCCTCGTCCGGTTCGGTGCCGGGGATGCCGCCGCCCTCGCCCAGTTCCCGGGTGCGGGTGGGGCCGACCGGGATGGGGAAGCTGCCGGTCTCCTCGGGGGAGGGCTGCTGGAACCGCTCCGGGGGCTGGCCCTCGTACCAGTCCTCGTACTGCTCCTCCGGGTCGTACTGGGGGTCCGGCGGCGGCTCGAAGGAGGGGTCGTACCCGCCGTGGTACTCGACCTCCCGCGGCGACTGGAACCAGGGGCTCTGCTCGTCCTGCGGGGGGTTCTGGGGGGTCTGGGCGACCTGGGGGTGCTGAGGGGCCTGGGGGTGCTGGGCGGGGTGGGGTGCGGGCGCGGGTGCTTGTACGGGGGCGGTGGCGCCCGGGGCGGGGGTGGGGGCCTGCGCGACGGGGGCCGTGGCGGCGGTCGCGACCGGAGCGGCGCGCGACCGGAGCGGCGGCCGGGGCGGTGGCGGTGGCCGGGTCCGCAGGAGTGGCGGTGGCGGTGGCGGTGGCAGGCGCCGCGGTGCCCGGGTCCGTGCCCGCCGCCGGTATCGCGTCCGCTCCCGCGGTGAGTTCGGGCGTCGCCGAGAGGGTCACCGGCGGCAGCAGCACCGGCTCGATGCCCGCCGCCAGCAGGCCCGAGGGTGCCGTCTTCGCGAGCGGGACGCCGTAGCGCGCCAGGCGCAGCGGCATCAGGGACTCCACCGGGGCCTTGCGGCGCCAGGCGCGGCCGAAGCGGGAGCGCAGCCGGGCCTGGTAGACGAGGCGCTCCTGCTCCAGCTTGATGACCTGCTCGTAGGAGCGCAGCTCCCAGAGCTTCATCCGGCGCCACAGCAGGAACGTGGGCAGCGGGGAGAGCAGCCAGCGGGTGAGCCGGACGCCCTCCATGTGCTTGTCGGCCGTGATGTCCGCGATCCGGCCGACGGCGTGCCGGGCCGCCTCGACGGCGACGACGAACAGGATCGGGATCACCGCGTGCATGCCGACGCCGAGCGGATCGGGCCAGGCGGTCGCGCCGTTGAAGGCGATCGTCGCCGCCGTCAGCAGCCAGGCGGTCTGGCGCAGCAGCGGGAAGGGGATGCGGATCCAGGTCAGCAGCAGATCCAGGGACAGCAGGACGCAGATACCCGCGTCGATGCCGACCGGGAACACATAGGCGAAGTTCCCGAAGCCCTTCTTCAGGGCCAGCTCACGGACGGCCGCGTAGGAACCGGCGAAGCCGATCCCCGCGATGATCAGGGCGCCGCCCACGACCATGCCGATGAGTATCCGGTGCATCCGAGTCAGCTGCGGTGGCGCGGCCACTCGTACTCCCCTCCCGTTGCCTGTTGTTGCGCGCAACAGGGTGGCACATGTGTGCGGCGCACATGGTGCCGGTCGGGCGTAAGCCCGTTCGATCAGCTCTTCTTGGAGCCCGCGGAGGCCGAGGCGCTGCCGGAGGGCTTCGCGGACGAACCGGAGGTCGAACCGGAGGAGGAACCGCCGGATCCGGAGCCGCTGTTGGCCGAGGAGACCGAGGCCACCGCCTCCTTGAGGGCCTTCGCCGCGGACTTGGCGAGGTCGTCGGGGTCGGGGGTCTTGTCGCCCGCGAGACCCGCGCCGTTGTAGTCGAGGGTGACCACGACGTTCTCGACCCGCGCCACCAGGGTCTCCTGCTTGAAGAGGCCCTCCTTCTTGCTCAGGTCGTAGCGCACGGACGTCGCCTCGTCGCCGGTGCCGGACACCGGGGCGACCTTGGCGTTCTTGGCGCCGCCCACCGACTGGGCGTCCTTGACCTGGTTGGTGAAGTACGTGTGGGCCTGGGCGTCGCCCGAGCCGCGGGCGGTGTCGGAGTCGAAGCGCAGCAGGGAGACGTTCAGCCAGCGGAACTGGGAGCCCTTGACGCCGTTGTTGCTCAGGCTGCTCCAGGAGCAGGAGGCACGGGAGGACGGTTCGTCCGAACTGCCCTTCTTGCCCGAGGAGTCGGCCTTCGGCACCATGTCGCCCAGGGTCTTCTTCGACAGGGCCTTGCAGGCGTCCGGCAGCGTCTTGTACGCCGCAGGTGCCACCGTCGGGGAGGAGCTGGCGGACGGTGACGCGCTGCCGCTCGCCGGCGTGGAGGCGCTCGTGCCGTCGCTCTTGGGCTTGGAATCGCCGGAGTCCGAGGAGCAGGCCGCGGTGATCAGTACCGCGGGGACCGCCGCCGCGCAGACAAGGGCACGGCGCAGCCGCCCCTTTCGCTGTTCCAGCCGGTCACGGTCGTCTCGCTTGGCTCGCTGCATGGTTCCTTCACTCATGACGCTCGGTGTTCGTGCGGGTTCCTGCGGGGCCACCGTACGCGGTGAAGGAGCTGTGCGGTTTCCGTTCGGGGCCTTTGCGGGCGGGGGCGCGAGGGGCCGGGAAGTGGATCAGCTGCCCAGCGCGTCGTCCAGCTTGGCGGCCAGATTCCGGGCTCTGTCCTGCATTTCCTTGCTGTCGGGCGCGGCGCCCGCGGCCATCGGCTGCTCCTCGTACTGGATGGTGACGACGACATTGGACGTGCGGAACACCACAGTCACCGTCCGCTGTGCGGCCGCCCCGCCGGACGAGCCGAGCTTGTCGTCCAGATACGCCTCGTCGCCGAGGTCGGAGAGGGTACGCGGCTGGAGTTCGGGGGCCGTGGCGCCCGAGGGGGAGTTCGAGGCGGCGGGGGCCGAGGGGGTGCCGCTCGGGGAGCCGCCGGGCGACGGGGAGCCCGAGGGAGAGGCACCGGCGCTGTCACTCCCCGTGCTCGCCGAGGGGGTGTCGTTCGGCACGGGGAGATCGGCGGCCGTCTCCTTCTGCTCGAACAGCTCCCGCGCCTGGTCGTCGTCGCTGACCGTGTTGTCGTACGACACCACGCGCTCCATGTCGACCGAGAGGCGGTCGGTGGAGTCGGCGGACGGGACCTTCCAGCGGCAGCCGACCTTGCGGTCGGTGTCGTAGGTCAGCTCGGCCTCGCCCTGGTACGCCTTGTCCCGCTGATCGGGGTCGGCGATCTGCTTGATGCCGGGCAGCAGCGCGTCGAGGGTGCCGTGGCTCACCGCGCCGCAGGGCTCGGGGAGGGTGCGGTAGCGGCCGGGCTGGGCCGCGACGGTGGCGGTCCCGGCGTCGCCCGGGTTGGCGTCGTCCGCCGCGCCGCCGCCGCCCGAGCCGCCGGAGCAGCCCGCGAGCAGCGCCGCGAGCAGGGCGGCGGTGCCGGTTACGTACGCCTTCCGCTGCACGGGCGGGCTCCTTCCGACGGCTGCGCTCCCGATGGACGCGCGCGATGGTCGCCTCAGTGTCCCCGCTGGTTATTCGCTTGCCGCGGCGGGGGCTGGCCTGGAGACAATGTGTATCGCACGCACCGCCGTGGATGCCGGTCCGCAGTCCTCTTTCGACGCGCTTGGTGCTGCTTTTCCTTTTTGATGCTTTTAAGCACTTTGTTGTCGTTTCTTGTTGTCGAGTCCGGGGGGACGAAGAAGTCATGTCGTACGTGGAGATGCCGGGCGCGCGGACGCCGATCCGGATGTGGGCGGACCCGGCGACGGTCGAGGAGGGCGCCCTGCGCCAGCTCCAGAACGTCGCGACGCTGCCGTGGATCAAGGGCCTCGCCGTGATGCCGGACGTGCACTACGGCAAGGGCGCCACCGTCGGCTCGGTGATCGCGATGCGCGGCGCGGTGTGCCCGGCCGCGGTCGGGGTGGACATCGGCTGCGGGATGTCCGCGGTGAAGACCTCGCTGACCGCGAATGATCTGCCGGGCGACCTGTCCCGGCTGCGCTCGAAGATCGAGCAGGCGATCCCGGTGGGCCGCGGCATGCATGACGACCCGATCGCGCCGGGCGGCTTCCACGGCCTGGCGACCAGCGGCTGGGACGAGTTCTGGGGCCGGTTCGACGGCGTCGCCGAGGCGGTCCACTTCCGCCAGGGGCGGGCCACCAAGCAGATGGGCACGCTCGGCAGCGGCAACCACTTCGTGGAGGTCTGCACCGACACCACCGGCGCCGTCTGGCTGATGCTCCACTCCGGCTCCCGCAACATCGGCAAGGAGCTGGCCGAGCACCACATCGGCGTGGCCCAGAAGCTCCCGCACAACCAGGGCCTGGTCGACCGCGACCTCGCGGTCTTCGTCGCGGACACCCCGCAGATGGCGGCGTACCGCAATGACCTGTTCTGGGCGCAGGAGTACGCCAAGTACAACCGCACCCTGATGATGGCGCTCCTGAAGGACGTCGTCCGCAAGGAGTTCAAGAAGGCCAGGCCGCTCTTCGAACCGGAGATCTCCTGCCACCACAACTACGTGGCGGAGGAGCGGTACGACGGGATGGACCTGCTCGTCACCCGCAAGGGAGCGATCCGGGCCGGCTCCGGCGACCTCGGCATCATCCCGGGCTCCATGGGCACGGGCTCGTACATCGTCAAGGGCCTCGGCAACGACAGCTCCTTCAACTCCGCCTCGCACGGCGCGGGCCGGCGCATGAGCCGCAACGCGGCCAAGCGGCGCTACACCGCCCAGGACCTGGAGGAGCAGACGCGGGGCGTGGAGTGCCGTAAGGACTCCGGTGTGGTGGACGAGATCCCGGGCGCCTACAAGTCCATCGACCAGGTCATCGACCAGCAGCGGGACCTGGTGGCGGTCGTCGCGAAGCTCAAGCAGGTCGTCTGCGTGAAGGGCTGAGCCCGCGAGCGCTCGCCGGGGGCCGGAACCGTACCGGCCCCCGGCGCTGTCCTCAGAATGCGGGTGCCGGCCGTGCGGCGGCCGCGTGGGGAACTCTCCGGGGAGGGACGGCCGATGAACCGAGGGCGCAGAAGCGGGGCGATCCGGGCCTCGGGTCTGGTGGTGATCGTGGCGGCCCTGCTCGTGGGCTGCTCGCAGAAGTACGACGACCAGCGCGGCAAGGGCGACGCGCCCGTGCGGGGGAAGGCGGGGGACAACACGCCCGCCGAGGTCTACAACATGCCCGACGGCTTCGGGAACCTGGCCACCAAATGCGTGGGGCACGGGTTTCGCGCGTATGTGACGACCAACGCGAGCGGGCCGTCGAACGTGCAGATCGTGGAGGACAAGGCGTGCGCCGGCTGAGCGCGTCCCTCGCCGTGGCGGGGGTCTGCGCCGCGCTGCTGCTCAGCGGCTGCTCCCGGCAGCACTACGAGGAGCGCGGCAAGGCGGACGCCCCGGTGGCGGGCCGCGCGGGCGAGGACTCGCCCGCCGAGGTCTACAACTTCCCCGACGGGTTCGGGAACCTCGCCACCAAGTGCGTCGGCGCGGGCAAACGGGCCTACGCCACCACCAAGTTCGTCCAGCAGAAGGACGACGACGACGTCGAGATCGTCCCGGCGAACGCGGTGATCGTGGACGACCCGGCCTGCCGGGCGCCCCGCTGACGGGGTGCGCCTACTGGCCGTGCCGCACGGCGTAGATCATGACGAACGCCACGAGGTGGATGCCGAAGAGGAAGTAGGCGAGGTAGTACCAGACCTTGCGCTCGTCCTTCTTCTCCCGGTCGAGGCGGCGTTTGTCGAGCTCCTCGTCGGAGGTGAGCGGCGAGGGGGTCCCGGCGGTGTCTTCGGCCATCACAGCTCCCGGTGGACCTTCGTATTGGACGCCTGGGCGCGCGGGCGGACGACCAGGAGGTCGATGTTGACGTGGCTGGGCCGGGTCACCGCCCAGGTGATGGTCTCCGCCACGTCGTCCGCGGTCAGCGGCTCGGCCACGCCCGCGTAGACCTTCGCGGCCTTCTCCTCGTCGCCGCCGAAGCGGTTCAGCGCGAACCCCTCGGTCCTGACCATGCCGGGCGCGATCTCCACGACGCGCACCGGGCTGCCGACGATCTCCAGGCGGAGGGTCTCGGCGAGCACATGGGCGCCGTGCTTGGCGGCGACGTAGCCCGCGCCGCCCTCGTAGGTCGCGTGTCCCGCGGTGGAGGAGACCACGACCACGACGCCGTCGCCGCTCGCCTCCAGCTTGGGCAGCAGGGCCTGGGTGAGGTTCAGGGTGCCGATGACGTTCGTCTCGTACATCGTGCGCCAGTCGGCCGGGTCGCCGGTGGCCACCGGGTCGGCGCCGAGCGCGCCGCCCGCATTGTTCACCAGGACGCCGATGGTCTGGAAGGCCGTCGCGAACTCGTCCACGGCCGCGCGGTCCGTCACGTCCAGCGGGTACGCCGTCGCCGCGTGACCGGCCGCGTTGATCTCCTCCGCCAGGGCCTCGATACGGTCCTTGCGGCGGGCGGTGAGCACCACGCGGTACCCGGCGGCGGCGAGCTGCCGGGCCGTCGAGGCGCCGATGCCGCCGCTCGCACCGGTGACGACGGCGATGCGGGAGGCGGCGGACGGGGCGGACGTGGCCATGAGCTGCTCCTCAGGTGTTCGGTCGGCTCCGTCCAATGTAGGCGAGGCTCAGCCGCCGTTCCTCGGGGCCCACATGATCAGCGCCATTCCGCCGAGGCAGACGAGCGCCCCGGCGATGTCCCAGCGGTCCGGCCGGTAACCGTCCGCGACCACGCCCCACAGGATCGACCCGGCCACGAAGATCCCGCCGTACGCCGCGAGGATGCGCCCGAAGTGCGCGTCCGGCTGGAAGGTCGCGACGAACCCGTACGCCCCGAGCGCGATCACCCCGCCGGCCGCCCACAGCCACCCCCGGTGCTCCCGCACCCCCTGCCAGACCAGCCAGGCCCCACCGATCTCGAAGATCGCGGCGACGACGAAGAGGGCGGCGGAACGGAGGATCGGCATGGGGGCAGCTTGGCACGGCGGGGCCCGGAATAACCCGGCGAGGGGGACTGTTGGGCGAGGTGTAGTTGAATGGTAAACCAATTGGAGGGTGAGCGGCCATGCAGTTCGGGATCTTCACGGTCGGTGATGTGACGACGGACCCCACCACGGGGCGTACGCCGACCGAGCGCGAGCGGATCAAGGCCATGGTCGCCATCGCGCTGAAGGCCGAGGAGGTCGGCCTGGACGTCTTCGCGACCGGGGAGCACCACAACCCGCCGTTCGTGCCGTCGTCCCCCACCACGATGCTCGGCTACATCGCCGCGCGGACCGAGAACCTGATCCTCTCCACGTCCACCACGCTGATCACCACCAACGACCCGGTGAAGATCGCGGAGGACTTCGCGATGCTCCAGCACCTGGCCGACGGCCGCGTCGACCTGATGACGGGCCGCGGCAACACCGGCCCGGTCTATCCCTGGTTCGGCAAGGACATCCGCCGGGGCATCGACCTCGCCATCGAGAACTACGCCCTGCTGCGCCGCCTGTGGCACGAGGACGTCGTCGACTGGGAGGGCAAGTTCCGCACCCCGCTCCAGGGCTTCACCGCCACCCCGCGACCCCTGGACGGCGTGGCGCCGTTCGTCTGGCACGGCTCCATCCGCTCCCCGGAGATCGCCGAGCAGGCCGCCTACTACGGCGACGGCTTCTTCCACAACAACATCTTCTGGCCGGCCGAACACACCAAGCGGATGGTCGACCTGTACCGGGCGCGCTACGCCCACTACGGGCACGGCACCCCCGAGCAGGCGATCGTCGGCCTCGGCGGCCAGGCGTTCATGCGGAGGAACTCGCAGGACGCGGTGCGCGAGTTCCGGCCGTACTTCGACAACGCCCCGGTGTACGGCCACGGTCCCTCGCTGGAGGACTTCACCGAGCAGACCCCGCTGACCGTGGGCTCCCCGCAGCAGGTCATCGAGCGGACCCTGGCCTTCCGCGAGACCGTCGGCGACTACCAGCGCCAGCTGTTCCTGATGGACCACGCCGGGCTGCCGCTGAAGACCGTCCTGGAGCAGCTGGACCTGCTGGGCGAGGAGGTCGTACCGGTGCTCCGCGAGGAGTTCGCGAAGGGGCGCCCGGCGGACGTGCCGGACGCGCCGACGCACGGGTCGCTGCTGGCCGCGAAGGAAGAGAACGAGAAGCAGAAGGAGCAGCAGAAGCACGAGAAGCAGCAGACACAGGAGAAGCACGAGAAGCAGGAGAGTGCCGTATGAAGCTCGTCGTCGTATCGGCGGGACTGAGCGTCCCCTCGTCCACCCGGCTGCTGGCCGACCGGCTCGCCGCCGCGGTGGCGGACCGGACGCCCGTGGACACCGAGGTGATCGAGCTGCGCGACCTCGCTGTCGAGATCGCGCACCAGTTCACCAGCGGCTTCCCGGGCAAGGCGCTCGCCGCCGCGCAGGACGCGGTGACGGGGGCGGACGGGCTGATCGTCGTCACACCGGTGTTCAGCGCGTCGTACAGCGGGCTGTTCAAGTCGTTCTTCGACGTCCTCGACAAGGACGCGCTGACCGGCAAGCCGGTGCTGATCGCCGCGACCGGGGGCACCGCACGGCACTCCCTGGTCCTCGATCACGCCCTGCGCCCTCTCTTCTCCTACCTGCGGGCCGTCGTCGTGCCGACCGGCGTCTACGCCGCCTCGGAGGACTGGGGCGCGGAGGGCCTGCCGGAGCGGATCGAACGCGCGGCACAGGAACTGGCCGCGCTGCTGCCGAAGACGGAGCGGCGGGAGCAGCGGGCAGTGGTGCCCTTCGCCGAGCAGCTGGCGGCACTGCGCGCGACCTAGAGGCCCCGGCTTCGCCACCCCGTTCGGTGAGAAGACGGTAGGCGACCGGCGGCGGTTGCCCGTGTGACGGTGAGAGCGCGGTAAAAAGGGTGATCGTAGGCCCAACCTCCCCCGCCGAACCCCCGGAGGCCTTGGCAGACTGGTTCCGTGCCCCAGACTGTGCTCCTCGCCGAAGACGACCGCGCCATCCGCCACGCCCTCGAACGTGCCCTGACCCTGGAAGGGTACGAGGTGACGGCGGTGGCCGACGGCGTCGAGGCGCTCGCACAGGCCCACAAGACACCGCCGGACGTCCTCCTGCTCGACGTGATGATGCCGGGCATCGACGGCCTCCAGGTCTGCCGCGTGCTGCGCGCCGAGGGCGACAGCACCCCGATCCTCATGCTCACCGCCCTGGTGGAGACCGCCGACCGGATCGCGGGGCTGGACGCCGGCGCCGACGACTACGTGGTCAAGCCCTTCGACGTCGAGGAGGTCTTCGCCCGGCTGCGCGCCCTGCTGCGCCGCACCAGCCCGGCCCCCGCGGGCCCGGCGGTCGGCGACGGCGGCGGCCGGGGCGAGCCCCAGCTCTCCGACCGGCAGGTCGAGGCCGCCGGCATCCGCATGGACCTCCAGGCCCGCCGGGCCTGGCGCGGCAAGCGGGAGCTGGAGCTGACCCGCACCGAGTTCGAGCTGCTCGAACTGCTGGTGCGCAACGCCGGTATCGTGCTCGACCACTCCACGATCTACGACCGCATCTGGGGCTACGACTTCGGCCCCGGATCCAAGAACCTCGCCGTCTACGTCGGCTATCTGCGCCGCAAGCTGGACGAGCCCGGCGCCCCGCAGCTGATCCACACGGTGCGGGGCGTGGGTTACGTGCTGCGGGAGGACTGAGTGCGCCGCCTGCGCCGGATGCTCGCTCGGCGCCGGCCCAAGCTGGTCTCCCTGCGCACCACCTTCGCCATCTCCTTCGCCGCCGTCACCGCGGCCGTCGCGATCCTCGTCGGCATCGTGTCCTACGGCTCCGCCGCCCGGCTGGTCCGCGTCGACCAGCAGTCGGTGTTCAGCCAGGTCGTGCAGGACGTACGGGACGAGGTACGGCAGCACAAGATGGAGCCCGACGACTTCTCCTCCTCCCGGCCGGGACACGATCTGGTGCGGCCCGCCCGTACCGATGTGCAGGTGCTCGGCGCGCGGGGCGAGATCGTCGACCACGGCGACCCGTCGCTGCCCGTCACCTCCCACGACAGGTCGATGGCGCTCGCGCGGACGGCCGGCAAGGCGGTCGAGCACAAGGACGTCCAGGTCGGCGACGACCTCTACCGCATCGCCACCGTCTCGCTCGGCGACGGGCGGGGCGCGGTGCAGGTGGCGCAGGAGTTCAGCGACACCGAGGACCTGCTGCGCACGCTCCAGCAGCGGACGCTGATCCTGATGGCGGCCGTGGTGGTGGCGGCGGGGCTGTTCGGCTGGTGGCTGGCCCGCCGGATCACCCGGCGCCTGGTGGTGCTCACCAGCGCCGCCGAGGACGTCGCCCGCACCCGGCGCCTCGGCATCGAGGTCCCGGTGGCCGGACTCGACGAGGTGGGGCGGCTCGGGCGGGCCTTCGACCGGATGCTGGGGCGGCTCGCGCAGTCGGAGGAGGACCAGCGGCGGCTGGTCCAGGACGCGGGCCACGAGCTGCGGACGCCGCTCACCTCGCTGCGCACGAACATCTCCCTGCTGCGCCGCATCGACGAGCTGCCCCCGGACACCCGGGACGACCTGGTCGCCGACCTCACCCAGGAGGCGCGCGAACTCACCGACCTGGTCAATGAGTTGGTGGACCTCGCCGCCGGGCAGTCGGACACCGAGCCACCGCAGCGGGTGGACCTCGCCGACATCGCGGAGGACGTGGTGGGGCTGGCGTCGCGGCGTACCGGACGGCAGATCGCGCTGCGCGTCAGCGGCGACACGACGACCGACGGGCGGCCGGGGATGCTCCAGCGGGCCATGTCCAACCTGGTCGAGAACGCGGCCAAGTTCGACCGCGCGGGCCGGGCGCCGATCGAGGTCCACGTCATGGGCCCGGCCCGACCGGGAACCGTCCGCGTCGAGGTCCTGGACCGGGGGCCCGGCATCGCCGAGGGCGACCTGATCCGCATCTTCGACCGCTTCTACCGGGCCGCCGACGCGCGCTCCCTGCCGGGCTCGGGGCTCGGCCTCTCCATCGTCCGGGAGGTGGCGATGGCCCACGGCGGAGCGCCGTTCGCGTATCGCCGGGAGGGCGGGGGCGCGGTGATCGGATTCACGGTGGGCGGGGGGTAGGGGCGGTCCGGCCGCCTCGGCGGGGCCGTACTCAAGAATCCGGTCCTCCCGCACAGCCGCCCCCTCGACTCACCGCCTCCCCCGCAGCGCCCTCACCACCTCCGCCACGGCCCCCAGGATCCGTGCCCGGTCCTTGGAGTCAGTGTCGGTGAGGGCGCAGCGCACGATCAGGACGGCGGCGGCGGTGAGGATCAGCAGGGTGCAGAGGGCGGAGGCGGCGGTGAGGAGGAGCGTGTCCATCGCGGGGTCCTTTCGGGGCCGGTCGGTGGCGACGCGGTCGAGGTTGCCCGCCCGGCTTCGCCCAGGGGCGGCCGGATTGCCGCTTGGCCGGGCCGGGCCGCAGGTCAGCCGGTAATCTGCGACTTCCCGAGTCGTACGAGTCGTACGGTTCGCGGGAGTTGGGCGCGGGAGGGGCGGCGCGATGACGGGGCGCAAGCGGTACGAGGACGAGGTGCGGCTGCTGTTCCGGGCGGCCGGATCGCCCAGCGAGACGCGACTCGCCCGCGAGATCAAGAAGTGGACCAAGGCCGAGGTCTCCGTCGCGACGCTCCAGAACTGGTGCGAGTGCAAGGGCGTTCCTCGTCGTACCGACAAACTCGCCGCCTTCTGGCGCACGTTGGGCATCCTGGCGCGGGAACGGGACCCGCGAGCGCGCGTCCTCCCGTCCGAGGAGTGGAACCTGCTGCTGAAGGAGGCCCGGAGGCGACGGGACGAGAAGCCGTGCTCGGGCGGGGGCTGCGACACGTCGGACGCCAGCGAACTACCGGGGCTCTGGCGGCAGCTGGCGCAGGGTTCGGAGGCCTGGTCGCTCGTCGCCCCCGCGGCCGCCGAACGGGCCGACGCCCTCAGGGCCCAGGCCGCCGACATCGCGCACGGACTCGCCGAACTCCACGACAGCAGCAGGGGGTTGCTTGACCGGGACCCTTGGTACGACCCCGACGTCGCCCGGCGCACCGTCCGCTGGACCGATCTGCGGCTGGCCGGCATCCGGGACCGCCTCGGGACCCCGTCGCTGTCGGCCGCCGAGGCCGCGCTGATCGCCCTGCTCCCCTTCCTGTACCAGACGCGCCATGCCCAGACCGCCGCGGAACTGTCCGCCGTGGACCCGGCGAACCTGGAGGAGCGGGCGGAGCGGGCCGGGGACGATCCGGCGCGCGCCGCGTTCGACGCCGTGCTGGTCACCCATGAGCGCCTGGTCAGGGCCGCGATCCAGGGCGCCGTCCTGCCGGACCGCGGCGACGGCCGCGCCGAGGTCGGCTGGTGGCTGTTCCACCAGTGGGTCAGACCGCTGGCCGCGCAGCCGGACCGCCTCACGGACGTGCTCGACGACCTCGGCACGGTGGGAACCGGCCTCGGCACGGTGGGAACCGGCCTCGGCGCGGTGGGGGCCGACCTCGCGACCGTACTCGAACACCCCTGCCTGCCCTGGCTGTTGTCCTGCGCCCACCTCGGTCCGCGCGAACTTTTCCGCGCACCGCACGACGCGTCGCCGTACCTCGACTTCGGCGGCCATGACGCCCAACGGGTCCGTACCCTCCTCGTCGGCCCGCTCTTCGCGATCGGCCACGCCATGGCGATCGAGGTCACGGACCTGCCGTCGACCGTCGTCCACCATGTGGGCATCCCCGAACCCCTCGTCCCCGCGCAGCTGCTGGCGCGGATCAACAGGGCGGAGTGGCAGCCGGCCGGGGACACCCTCGCCCTGGACGCGCCCGTGGACCATCCCGCCGCCGTCGCCGCGCTGACGGAGCACGCCCGGCACGTGGACGCCCTGCTGCGCGAGGCCCGCCGGGCCCTGCCCACCGAGGAGATCGGCGCGCTGCCGGTGTACGCGCACGCCGACCGGGTGCGCGAGGTGGACGAGCGGACGGGCCGGCCCCGGCAGGCGGGCGAGGTGATCCGGTTCCGGCTGGACGAGGAGCGGATCCAGGAACTCCTGATGGGCGAGAACCTGTACCGCGACCGGGCCCTCGCCATCCGCGAGCTGTACCAGAACGCCCTGGACGCCTGCCGATACGGCCGCGCCTACCAGTACCGGCGCGACGGCCGGGACACCTTCCAGGGCCGGATCACCTTCCGCCAGGGCTACGACCCCGTCGAGACGCGCCACTTCCTCGAATGCCAGGACGAGGGCATCGGCATGGACGAGACCGTGCTCGCCGAGGTGTTCTCCCGGGCCGGTGTCCGGTTCGGCGACCATCCGCGCTCCCGGGACTGGGCGGACGGCGGCGGGCTCGCCGTACGGCCGAACAGCAGGTTCGGCATCGGGGTGCTCAGCTACTTCATGCTCGCGGACGAGATCCGGGTCACCACCTGCCCGATGGACACCCGGGAGGGCCCCCAGGAGCAGCTGACCGTCCTGATCACCGGCCCCGGGCACTACTTCCGGGTGCGCCGCACCGGGCGGTGGGGTCCGGTCGGCACCACGGTCCGGCTCTACCTCAGGGACGGCAAGGACGCGCCGTCCTGCGTACGGGAGTTGCGCAGACTGCTGGGTGTCACGGAGTTCCCGGTCACCGTCGAAGGGGAGGGCGGCCAGGAGTCCGCCGCCTGGGAGCCGGGTGTGCTCAACCCCCGGGAGTCGGCCGCGGGCCGGTACGACGGCTTCGTCGCCCACGGGCGCACGGTCTCCTGGCCGCAGGGCGCCGCGCGCGCCGACGGACAGGTGATCTGGTGCGAGCACGGGGGCGGGATCCTCGCTGACGGCATCTTCATCGAGTCTCGGGTACGGCGAGGGGTGCTGACCGACTGGGCGTTGCGCGGTGTCGTGGTGAATCTGACGGGCGCGAGCAGGCCGCGCGCGCTGTCCGTGGACCGCTCGGAGATCCTCGACCCCGATGTGGACCAGGAAGTGGAGAGGCTGATCAGAGCTGCCCTGCCGACGCTGCTCGCCGCCGATCCGCCACTGCTGAGCGTCCGGTGGCTGACCGAGGTGGCCCAGCAAAGCCCGCGCCTCGGGGACCTCGTGGCCGAGGAGTCGGGGAAGGCGGGCGTGGAACTCGATCTCCGCGGGCATCCCGCGAAGGTGGCGACGGCCGGGTTCTTCGCGCCCGACACGATCTGGGTGCACAGCACGCATCGGGACCGGGACTGGGAAGATCAGGAACTGGCGGCCCCGCGGCGGCCGGACGACGCCACGCTGCTGTGGCGGCTGCTCGCCCATGCGCCCAACGCCGATCTGGCCGCTCTGGCCTGCCTCGTCCCTGAGCTTTCCCGGGTCCGGGGAGTGCTGCCCGCGCGACCGTCGGACGTGTTGCTGCGGTCCGAGGGCGGCCTGGCCTCGGAGTTCCGGTCATGGATCGACCCGGCGGCCGGCGAGGAGCCCGTACGCCCGGGACATGTGCTGTCGGTGGCCCGGACCTGCGGCACGTCGTACGAGGAGGCATTGGGCCGGATGGAGCGGCTCGGCCTGCCCGTTCCCGCACGGCCCCTCGGCCCGGTCGCCGTCGATGCCCCCATGACCGCGCTGGTGGATCGTGAACTGCGCGGCATGAGCATGATCACCGGCCCCGATGCCGATCACTGGTTGCCCCTGGCGGATCCGGTGTCGCCGGGGCACTTCGCCAAGGCGTATCTGATGCTGAACATCCGGGTCCAGGAAGCTATGGAACGGATGCGGGTGCTGGGCTTCCGGGTCCCCGAGCGGGGCCTGCCGACCGGGGCGCCCGACCACTGGGTGGTGCGTCTGCTCAGCCGGTTCCTGAACGGCGGCGATCCGTGGCTCCCGGCGACCGAGCCGGTCAGGGCGGGGCACCTGCTGTGGGCGATGCGTGCGCTGGGCCGCCCCTTCGGCGAGATCGTGGCGACCTTGACGGACTACGGCCTGAGTCCCGCCCCGGGCCGCCTCGACGAGCGCTCGGCGCGGGAGCTGCTGCGGCTCGGCGGCGAGTGGGGCTGGGACGACCAGTTGGTGCGGCTTCTGGACATGGCGGAGCCCGTGCATCCGAGCCTCCTCCTGCACGCGTCCCTGCACGGCGGCGAGCCGCTGTCCGGCGTCGTGTGCCGGTTGCGGGAACTGGGATTTACGGTCGGCGCCCTGCCCGAGCGCGTCGAGGACACGGATCACGCGCTGCTGCTCGGGCGCGGCGTGGCCGACCGCGTCATCGACACGGAGGTACCCCTGCGGAAGCTGGTGGAGCGGGCCGAGGCGAGCGGGCTCTCACCGGCGGCGGCCGCCGCCCGCCTGCACGCCTATGGGCTGCGCTCCCGGCATACGATGCTTCCCGACCGCCTGGACCCGGACGACAGGAACATCTTCGAGTGGGTCCACCGGTTCCTGCCGATCGGCGGGAACGACCTGACCACCTGCACGGTGCCCATGGTGGAGGCCGTCAGAGCGGCCAAGCAGCTCCGGCTGTCCGCACGGGCGGTCCTCGACTGCTTCCGGCGCTACGGCGTGCGGGTGGACTGGGCGACAGTGCCGGGGGGCCCGGGACATTACGACCTGGACCTGTTCCAACTGAGGCGGCACGGCCGCCCTCTCGACCTGGGCGGGCCGGTGCCGCTGTTCCATCTCGTCAACTTGTGCGCCGAGTTGTTCCTGCCGCCGGAGACGGTGGTGAGTCGGCTGGCCGAGTTCGGTCTTCAAGCGGACGCGCGGGCGATGGACGAACTCGACGAGACGGACCTGAAGTTGTGCCGGGACGACTTCGGGCCGAACGAGATCGGCCTGCCCCTGGACCTGGAGCACCCGGTGACGGACTTCCTGGACATCGCCTGCTACGCGGGGCTTCCCTTGCCCGAGTTGCTGCCCCGCCTCACCCGCCTCGGCGTCGACCTCACCCTGGTCGCCGAGGCGGTCCGGGCGGCGCTGCCCCGGGTGCCCGGTCTTGTCATGGCACCCGGGGGCGAACCGGCTACGACTGCTGCGACCGCTCCCCGATCACCGGCAACGTGAGGAACCCCTCCGCCCGCGCGCTCGCCAGGCCGATCCGCGGGATGTCGCTGGACTTGGCGAAGAGCAGGAACCGCGGCTCCCACACCGGGCGGTACTTGGCGTTCGCGCGGTAGAGGGACTCGATCTGCCACCAGCGGGAGAAGAAGGTGAGGACCGAACGCCACAGCCGCAGCACCGGGCCCGCGCCGAGCCGCGCGCCGCGTTCGAAGACCGAGCGGAACATGGCGAAGTTCAGCGAGACCCGCTGCACTCCCAAGTCCCCCGCGCGCAGCAGCAGTTCGACGACCATGTACTCCATCAGGCCGTTCTCGCAGTCGCGGTCGCGGCGCATCAGGTCCAGGGAGAGGCCGTGCTCGCCCCAGGGCACGAAGCTGAGCAGGGCGCGCGGCTGGTCGTCGCCGTCGCGGCACTCCAGCATCACGCAGCGGCCGTCCCCGGGGTCGCCGAGGCGGCCCAGAGCCATGGAGAAGCCGCGCTCGGTGGCGCCGTCGCGCCAGTGGTCGGCGCGGTCGATGAGATGGGCCATCTCCTCGGCCGGGATGTCCTCGTGGCGCCGGATGCGCACGGTGTAACCGGCCCGCTTGACCCGGTTGTGGGCCTGGCGGACCACCCGCATCGGGCGTCCTTCGAGGGTGAAGTCGGCGATGTCCACGATCGCTTCGTCACCGAGTTCGAGGGCGTCCAGGCCGTGCCGCGCGTAGACGGTGCCGGCCTCCTCGCTCGCGCCCATGACCGCGGGGATCCACGCGTGCCTGCGGGCCTCGGCGAGCCAGGCGTCGATGGCGCCGGGCCACGCCTCGGGGTCGCCGATCGGGTCACCGGAGGCGAGGGAGACGGCGCCGACCACGCGATAGGTGATCGCGGCCTTGCCGCTGGGGGAGAAGACGGCGGCCTTGTCGCGGCGCAGCGCGAAGTAGCCGAGGGAGTCGCGGGCGCCGTGCCTGTCGAGCAGGGCGCGCAGCCGCTCCTCGTCGGCGGCGGTGAGCAGTTGCTTGCCGCGCGGGGAGCGGAAGCAGGCGTAGAGGACGAGGCAGAAGGCCGCGGCGAGCAGGGCGTTGACCGTGATGTCGGTCCAACGGGGCGCGTGCACATGGTCGATGCGGTCGGCGAACACGCCGACGCTGATGCCGCGCAGGTAGGTGTAGACGATCTCGTCGGTGAGATTGGCGCCGGGCAGCTTGTTGGTGGCGTGCACCAGCAGGGTGCCGAGGCCGCCGGTGGCCAGCAGTCCGCCCGCGCCGACCGCCAGCGCCAGCTTGGGGTTGGAGGGGTCGCCGACGGCGTTGAACTCGCGCCTGCCGATCAGCAGGGCGGCCACGAAGAGGCCGGTCAGACCGGCGGAGACCCAGTTGAAGACGTGGTCGGCGTACCGGTCCTGGGTGATGAGCCCGATGACGTACACCGCGAGGAGCGGCCCGGCGAGCGCGATGTTGGTCAGCCAGGCGGCACGCTTACGGCGCCGCATCACCAGCATCAGGAAGATCGCGAGCGCGGCCGAGACGAGGCCGCCGGTGGCCAGGTACGGCGTGAAGAACGCGCCGACATGGTGATGCGGATGCTCCTGGTTGAAGAGCTTGCTGGTGTTGTGCTCGTGGACCTCCTGGCGGAACGGCAGGGAGAGGACCGCGAGGACGTTGAGCACGGCGATCAGCCGCAGGTACCACACCGTGGCCGAGGCCGCGCCGGCGCGCAGCCGGGGGCCGGGCGTGAGCGGCGGGAACGCGCGGCGCGGGGCACGCTCGGCGGGGGCGTGCGGGGAGGGGACGGTCGACTGCGGAGCGGGCATGGTGACTGGTCACCTTGGGGAAGGGGGACGGGGCCTACGGACGCGACCCTACAGCTTGTAGGGAAAAATGCGCCGGTCTGTCTATCGGGACAGGAGCGTACCGGGCCCGCTTCTTACCCGGTCCTTTCCGAGCCGCGCCGGGCGGAGGTCAGCAGCCAGGCCAAGTTGCCCACCGCGGCCCCGGCGGCCACCGCCGCGACGATCACCCCGCCGGTGGCGAGGCCGTCGCTGAACAGGTGCGGGCGCCGGTCGAGGCTGTGCAGCCCGAAGCCGCACAGTTCGTACACCCCCACGGCGGCGACGAAGAGGCTGACGACGAGTACGGCGAGGGTCGGCGCGAGACTGCGCGCGCAGACCTCACCGCTGGTCGCCGTCTCCGTGTCCTGCATGGATCCCCCGTTGGCGTGGTGGAACAGGTGTATGAACGGCCTTGCGGTCCCGGCCGATTGGGAACCTACAATACGTAGGGTCCAGTAGGGTCGACGCCATGCGTGTGTACGTGAGTGCGGACATGGAGGGCATCACCGGCCTCGTCGACGCCGACGACGTCCAGCCGGGCGGCCGGGACTACGAGCGGGGCCGCTCCATGATGGCGGAGGACGTGAACGCGGCGGTGCGCGGCGCGCTGGCGGCCGGCGCCCACGAGGTCCTCGTGAACGACGCCCACGGCCCGATGCGCAATCTGCGCCCCGACGACCTGCACCCCCGTGCCCGCCTGGTGCGCGGCAAGCCCAAGCAGATGATCATGCTGGAGGGGCTGACGGGGGAGTACGACGCGATGGTCTGTGTCGGCTATCACGCCCGCGCCGGCGCCCCGGGCGTGCTCAGCCACAGCTTCATGGGCCACGAGATAGAGGACATCTGGCTGGACGGCCGCCCGACCGGCGAGATCGGCCTCGCCCATGCCACGGCGGCCGCCCTGGGCGTGCCGGTGGCGGCCCTCACGGGTGATGACGCGGCGTGCGCCGAGATGACGCAGTGGGACCCGTCGGTGGCCGCGGTCCCGGTGAAGTACGCCCATGACCGCTTCGCCGCCGAGCTGCGCCCGGCGGTGGAGGCCCGTACGGCGATCGAGGCCGCGGTGGCGGCCGCCCTCACCCCGCCCCCGCCACGCCCGGCCCCCTCGGCGGCCGAGGCGACCCTCACCGTCCGCTGGCAGTCCACCACCGTCCCCGCGACCCTCCTCGGCCTCCCCGGGATCACGGCGGAGAACAGCCGGACCATCCGCGCGACCGGTGAACTGCCCTCGCTGTACCGCCAGTTCGGGGTGTGGATGCGGGTCGCGGCGTCGCTGACGGGACAGGCGCCGTACTGCTGAGCCGGACCGTCCACGCGTCCGGGACGCCGTCGGCAGCCGTCTCCCGTCCGGGCCGGGCCGGGCCCCCGGTCCAGGATCTGTGTGGTGGGGTGCGACGGCCGCCTCGGTCGGCCAGACCGCGCAGCAGGACGGCCGGCCCGCCGAAGAACTCCCGTGCCGGGTGCACACGTTGGCGCTGCGGCCCGTGGCGGCCAGGAGCGGGAAGTCGTCGGGTGAGGCCCGAGACGGCGGCCGTGCCCGCGCCGGAGAGGACGCCCAGGGGCGAGCACGCCTACGAGCAGTGGTCGGTGGACGAGGTGCCGGCGCGGGTGGGGGCGGCGGGGGCCTTGAGGAGCGGCTTCAGGGGGTCCTAGGGGTCCCCAGGGGGCTAAGTCGGCGATCGCGGCGGGGCGGTGCCGAGGGGCGGGAGCGTGGTCGCCTGGGCCGGTGGGCGCTCCCGAGGACAGATGCGGTCCGGCGCAGGACGATGGAAGTCCGACGTGCCGAGTACGGCGCCCAGCCGGCCCTCCCGGGGCCGCCGCCGCGCGGTCGCCGCTGTGGCCCCGCTCGCATGCCCGCCCCGACCCCCGGACGGAGGCAACCATGGGCAAAGTCCTCGGTGACGTGCTGGGATTCGCGGCCGCCGTCGCGGTCAGCCCGCTCCCGATCATCGCGGTCATCCTGATCCTCGCCACGCCTCGGGGACGTCTCAACGGCGTCCTGTTCACCGTCGGCTGGATCCTCGGGCTCGCGGTCCTCGGCGCGGTGATGCTGGCGGTCGCCTCTCCCTCCGGCGCCTCCGCCCACCAGCAGCCGGCCACCTGGGTGGGAGCCCTCAAGCTCGCCCTGGGCCTGTTCCTCGTGCTCTTCGGCGCCCGGCAGTGGCACCGGCGCCCCCGGGATCCCTCGGGGGCCCGGCTGCCGAAGTGGATGGAATCGATCGACCGCCTCGCGCCGGCCAAGATCTTCGCCCTCGGACTGGCCCTGGCCGCGCTCAACGCCAAGAACGCCCCGCTGACCATCGCCGCGGGCGCCACGATCGGCTCCGCCGGGCTGCCGGTCGGACAGCAGATCGCGGTGCTGGCGATCTTCGTCGTCCTCGCCACCCTCGGCCTGCTGGCCCCGCTGGGCGTCTTCCTCCTCGGCGGCGAGCGGGCCAGGACGACCCTCGGCAACTGGAAGGACTGGGCGGCTCAGCACAACGTCGCCGTGATGGCCGTCCTGTTCTTCGTCCTTGGCCTGAAACTCCTCGGCGACGGCATTGCCGTCCTCGCCTCCTGACGGCGTCGTGCCCCCGTGCCCCCGTGCCCCCGTGCCCCCGTGACCCGTGCCCCGGGCGCTCAGCTCGGCGAGAACCAGGCCATGCCGGCCAGCAGCGCCAGTACGAAGAGGCCGGTGCCGCCCAGCACGGCCAGCAGCCGGGAACGGCGCAGCAGCGGCAGGCGCGGGCGGCGGTTCGTGGCCCGGTGCACGCTCGTCTGCCACTCGGTGTCGCCCACCGGGGCGTGCGCGCCGACGGCGCGGGCCGGGGGAGCGGCGCACGCTGCCCAACCTCTGCTCGCGGCGGCGCGGCGGGCGGGGGCGGCGGCGTGGCGGGTGGACCTCGGGGCGGGGGCGAGCGGCTGCTTCGAGCGGCCGTGGCCCTGGTGCGCGACCGGCATCGGCTCCGGGGCACCGCGCCAGGACCCGCGCCCGAACCAGTCCGCGACCTCGTCGGCGGTGGGCCGGCTCTCGGGCTCCTTGGCCAGCAGGCCGAGCAGATAGTTCTCGAAGGCGGGGGAGAGGTCGGTGCGCAGCTGCCGGGGCGGTACCGGCGTGGCGTCGAGGTGCTGATGCAGCACCGCGAGCGGGCTGTCGGCCTGGAACGGCGGCCGCCCGGTGAGGAGTTGGTAGAGCACGCAGCCCAGGGAGTACACGTCGGACGCCGGTCCCGCGGTACGGCCCAGGGCCCGCTCGGGCGCGAGGTAGAGGCTGGTGCCGACGATCTGACCGGTCGCGGTGAGCGCGGAGTTGGGGTCGTCGAAGAAGCGGGCGATGCCGAAGTCGCCTATTTTCAGGGTGTCGTCGGCGGACAGCAGCAGATTGGCCGGTTTGATGTCCCGGTGCACGATGCCCTGCCGGTGCGCGAGGGCCAGCCCGACGGCGGCCTGCGCGGCGATCTGGGCCACCCGCTCGGCGGACAGCGGCCCGGAGGCGCTGAGCAGCCCGTCGAGGCTGCCCCCGTCGACCAGCTCCATCACCAGGAACAGCCGGCCCTCGAACTCCCCGAAGTCCAGGACGCCGACGACGTTCGGATGACTGAGGCGCCCCGCGGTCTGCGCCTCCAGCCGGAACCGCGAGGACGCGGTGGGGTCGGAGTCGTGGGGGAGCAGGAGTTTCACGGCAACCGGTCTGCCGAGCGTCTCGTCGAAGGCCCGCCAGACCTCCCCCATCGCGCCCCGCCCGATGGTGTCCCGCAGCCTGTATCGGCCCGCTATAAGCACTTGTTCTTCATCCTCATGCCCAAAGACGTCTGGATCGCCGCAGGCCGTGACTCACCGCGGGAGCGGATCAGTTGGGAGGGTGCCGCAGCGGCCCAAGCGTATCGGCCCCGCGGGCGCTCAGGACGCGTTCAGGTGCCCGATGGCACGGCCGCTGCCCATGATCACCGAGACATCCGACACCCTGGCGTCCGGAAACCCACCCCGCTCACGGCCACACCAGGCAATACGCCTGATGCCCCGCCTCATGCAGCCGGTGGCTGAAGTCCTGCCACTCGTGCAGCAGTCGGTACACGTTGAACGCGTCCCGGGGGCCGCCCCGGTCCGGGACGGTCGACCAGATGAAGGCCGCGGCGCCGACGGCTTCCTCGCCGATGCCGCGCAGGGGGTCGACGACGGTCATCGGGAGTTTGACGACGGCGTAGTCGGGGTGCAGGACGACCAGTTCGAGAGGCGGGACCTTGTGCAGGGGGATGCCCTCGATGCCGGTCAGGACCATCGCGGCCATCGTCTCCGGCTTGATCTTGGTGAACATGCCGTTCATGCCCAGCTCGTCGCCGCCGAGTTCCTCCGGGCGCATCGAGATGGGGACGCGGGCCGCGGTCGCGCCGTCCGGTGCGCCGAAGTACTTGTAGGTCACCCCCACCCGGCCACCACTCCCGCCGCCCGTCCCGAGGGACCCGACACGATCCGTCCGGGGGGTACGCCGACGACCGCCCGCACGGCCGGGCCCCCGCTCCGACGGAGGATCCGAGGGGAGGTCGCGGGGAAAGTCCGACGAGCCGCCCAGGCCCGTGTTCCGGGGGAGGTCCGACGGGCCACCCAGGCCCGTGTTTCGGGGCAGGCCCCGGGGCGCGTCCCGCGGAAGATCCCGAGGGAGGTCCCGCGGAAGGTCCCGGGGGACATCGCGCGACAGGTCACGTGGCAAGTCCGACGACGCGTCCGAGTTCCGCGCGGGATCCGCCGACCGCTCCCCCCGCGGAGTCCCCGGGTTCCCCGGATTCCCCCGGAGGTCACGCGGAGCCTCTCGCGGAACGTCCACGGGCCGTTCTCCCCGAGCATCCTTCGGGAAGTCCACCGGCCGCTCGCCCCGAAAGTCCCCCGGCCGCTCGCCCCGCAGGTCACGCGGAGCCTCTCGCGGGAAGTCCACCGGCCGTTCACCCCGGGCGTCTCTCGGAAAGTCCACCGGCCGCTCGCCCCGGCCGTCCCTCGGGAAGTCCGTCGGGCGGTCGCCCCGGAGGTCTCGCGGGAAGTCCTTCGCCCTGTCGGCGGTCCGCTCCGTCTGCTGGTCGTGCAGGCGTTCGCTTGGCCGGTCGTACCGTTCGGGCTCACCCGGTGCACCCTGTGTTCTACGTGCTTCGGTCGTTTCCTCCGCTTCGCGCCGGTGCCTTCCCCGCCGGGCACGTCGAGGACCGAGGTCATCGGTCCCCTCGCCCAGTCCGCCACCGCGATGCATATCTCCACCCGACTGCTTTTCTAGGACGCGTGGCCCCCGCCGCGCAACCCGATCATCGTGTCAGTGACCTCCCCCACGGCCGCCCGCCGAAACGTGCGGTGGAACAACAGTCCACGGGGATCCGCCCGGTCCCTGATCCTTCCGTGCCCAGGAGCTGTGTGTCACGTCTCAGTCTCGCAGATGGCGGGCCGGAGCGGCGCGGAACTGCGGGCGGGCCGCCGCCTCGTCCGGCGGGCGGCCTACCCTGAGGAGGTCACCCCGCAACCGGAGTCTGAGAAGCCGGAGAAGCCGCACGTCATGAGTGCCATGAGCGAAACGCCCTATCCCTACGACGCGCCCGCCTCCCAGGCGCTCTTCGACCGCGCCTCCGTCGTCACGCCGGGGGGCGTGAACTCCCCGGTGCGCGCCTTCGGCGCCGTCGGCGGCACGCCCCGCTTCATGGTGTCCGGGCGCGGTCCCTACCTCACCGACGCCGACGGCCGGGAGTACGTCGACCTGGTCTGCTCCTGGGGTCCGATGATCCTCGGGCACGCGCACCCCGAGGTCCTCGCCGCCGTCCAGGACGCCGTCGCCCGCGGTACGAGCTTCGGCACGCCCGGCGAGGGCGAGGTGGTGCTCGCCGAGGAGATCGTCGCCCGGGTCGAGCCCGTCGAGCAGGTCCGGCTGGTCAGCAGCGGGACCGAGGCGACCATGAGCGCCATCCGGCTCGCCCGCGGGTTCACCGGGCGGTCCAAGGTGATCAAGTTCGCCGGCTGCTACCACGGGCACGTCGACGCGCTGCTCGCCTCCGCGGGCAGCGGCGTGGCCACGTTCGCGCTGCCGGACACCCCCGGTGTCACCGGTGCCCAGGCGGGCGACACGATCGTGCTGCCGTACAACGATCTGGAGGCCGTGCAGGAGGCGTTCCACCGCCACCCCGGCGAGATCGCCTGTGTGATCACCGAGGCATCGCCCGGCAACATGGGCGTCGTGCCGCCGGACCCCGGGTTCAACCAGGGCCTCAAGGACGCCTGCCGCGAGAACGGCGCCCTGTACATCTCCGACGAGGTCATGACCGGCTTCCGCACCAGCCGCGCCGGCTGGTACGGCGTCGACGGGGTCAGGCCCGACCTGATGACCTTCGGCAAGGTGATGGGCGGCGGGTTCCCGGCCGCCGCGTTCGGCGGGCGCGCCGATGTGATGGCGTACCTCGCGCCCGCGGGTCCCGTCTACCAGGCCGGCACCCTCTCCGGGAACCCGGTCGCCACCGCCGCCGGCATCGCCCAGCTGCGGCTGCTCGACGAGGCGGCGTACGACACCGTCAACGGCGTCTCCGCGCAGCTGCGCTCCCTCGTCAGCGAGGCGCTGAGCAAGGAGGGCGTGGCCCACCGGGTGCAGAACGCCAGCAACATGTTCACGGTGTTCTTCACCGACCGGCAGGTGCGCGACTACGAGGACGCCAAGCGGCAGGAGCTGTTCCGCTTCACCGCGTTCTTCCACTCGATGCTGTCGGCCGGTGTCTACCTGCCGCCGTCGGCCTTCGAGTCCTGGTTCGTGTCCACGGCCCACGACGAGCGGGCCCTTCAGAAGATCGCCGACGCCCTTCCGGCGGCGGCCCGTGCGGCTGCGGAGGCCACCGCGTGACCATCGGAAACAGTGTGAGCACCGGCGACAAGGACGTCACGGTCGTCCATCTCATGCGGCACGGCGAGGTGGAGAACCCGGACGGCGTGCTGTACGGGCGGCTGCCCGGCTACCACCTCTCCGAGCTGGGCCGGAAGATGGCCGACCGGGTCGCGGAGCACCTCGCCCCGCGCGACATCACCTATGTCTGCGCCTCCCCGCTGGAGCGGGCGCAGGAGACCGCCACCCCGATCGCCAAGGCGCAGGGCCTCGACCTGGCCACCGACGCGCGGCTGATCGAGGCCGAGAACATCTTCCAGGGCAAGACCTTCGGCGTCGGCGACGGCGCGCTGCAGCGGCCGGGGAACTGGAAGCACCTGGTCAACCCGTTCCGGCCGTCCTGGGGCGAGCCGTACGTGGACCAGGTCGTACGGATGATGGGCGCGCTGGACGCGGCCAAGGACCGGGCGCGCGGCCATGAGGCGGTGCTGGTCAGCCATCAGCTGCCGGTGTGGATCGTCCGGTCGTACGTGGAGCGGCGGCGGCTGTGGCACGACCCGCGCAAGCGGCAGTGCACCCTCGCGTCGCTGACGTCCTTCACCTATCTCGGCGACAAGATCGTGTCGGTCGGCTACAGCGAGCCCGCCATCGATCTGGTCCCGGCGCATCTGCGGGCCGGGGCCCAGCCGCAGAAGGGCGGCGGGCAGGGGAAGGCGTTCGGCGCCTGACGGCCCGTTAAATGGCGCTTAGGCTACTTTTGCCGGAACTATTGCGAAAAACATATTAATTGAAGGAACCTCCCCGATCGTCGCGCCCTCTGTCTGGGTGACCACCATCACCACGCGCGACGAATCGGGGATCCTTCATGCGTACCGTCTCCCGGAACCTCTCCCGCCGGGGAATGCTCGGCCTCGGCGCGGGCGCCGCGGCCGCCGCCACCCTGTCCGGCTGCGGCGGCCTCAAGTCCTCGGACGGCGGCGGGCACGCGGACGGTTCCCGCCAGGTGCAGGGCGGCAAGGACCGGCCGGCCAAGCTGATCGGCGACGGCTCCACCTCCTTCACCGGCAAGCAGCCCGGCCACTCGAAGAAGCCCGAGCCGCTGGAGCCGGGCCAGACCCCGCCGCAGTTCGTCGTCTTCTCCTGGGACGGCGCGGGCGAGGTCGGCAACGGCCTCTTCCCGCGCTTCCTGGACCTCGCCAAGCAGCACGAAGCGCACATGACCTTCTTCCTCTCGGGCCTCTACCTGCTGCCCGAGTCGAAGAAGCGGATGTACGAGCCCCCGAACAACGCGCGCGGCGCCTCCGACATCGGCTACCTCACCGACGAGCACATCAAGGCCACCCTCACCAACGTCAACCGGGCGTGGCTGGAGGGCCATGAGATAGGCACCCACTTCAACGGGCACTTCTGCGGTGAGACGCACGGCTCGGTGAAGTGGTGGACGCCACAGCAGTGGAAGAGCGAGATCGACCAGGCGAAGTCCTTCGTCAAGGAGTGGAAGACCAACACCGGCTGGCACGACCTGCCCGCGCTCCCCTTCGACTACGACAAGGAGCTGGCCGGCGGCCGCACCCCCTGCCTGCTGGGCCAGGACAACCTGCTGCCCACCGCCCGCGAGCTGGGCTGGCGCTACGACGCCTCGTCCCCGGGCGGCCGCCAGGTCTGGCCGGTCAAGCGCCAGGGCGTCTGGGACTACCCGCTCCAGGCCGTGCCGTTCCCCGGGCACAGCTTCGAGGTGCTGTCCATGGACTACAACATGCTCGCCAACCAGTCCGTGAACTCCACCAAGGCGCCCGCCTACAACTACCCGGGCTGGCGCAAGCAGTCCGCGGCGGCGTACATCGCCGGCTTCCAGCGGGCGTACGAGACGAACCGCGCGCCGTTCTTCATCGGCAACCACTTCGAGCAGTGGAACGGCGGGATCTACATGGACTCCGTCGAGGAGGCGTTCAAGCACATCGCGGCCCAGCGGGACAAGGGCGCCGACGTCCGGATGGTCTCCTTCAAGGAGTTCACGGACTGGATCGACGTCCAGAAGCCCGAGGTCCTCGACAAGCTGCGCACGCTGGACGTCGGGCACCAGCCCACGGGTGGCTGGAAGACGTTCCTCGCCTGAGTTCCGCGAGGGCGCGGGTCCGACCTCCCGCGCCCGGAATGTCCCGTGTAAATAGCTCCTGAAATGCGGTTTTCCGCCCCGCAGGGGGGTGCGCGAGAACCCCGGGAACGACATGCGAAACTTTTCACATGAGTACCCGTAGCCGCGCCGTCCTGCTCGGCGCTGTGGCCGTCACCGCGGCCCTGTCCCTGTCCGCGTGCGGCAAGGGCGGCACCTCGGGCGGCGGCGGCAACACCAACTTCGTCACCGGCAACAACGGCATCGACACCGTGCCGGTGAGTGAGCGCACCGCGGCCCCGGACCTGTCCGGAAAGACGATCGACGGCAAGTCGGTGGACGTGGCCGATTACCAGGGCCAGGTCGTCGTCATCAACGTCTGGGGCTCGTGGTGCAGCCCGTGCCGCGAAGAGGCCCAGTACTTCGCCAAGGTGTCGAAGGCGTACGAGGGCAAGGGCGTGCGGTTCGTCGGGATCAACACCCGCGACACCAGCACGACCCCCGCGGTCGAGTTCGAGAAGGCGCACGGGATCACCTACCCGAGCCTGTACGACCCCACGGGCAAGCTCATGCTGCGCTTCAAGAAGGGCACCCTGAACCCCCAGCTGATCCCCTCCACGCTCATCATCGACCGGCACGGGAAGGTCGCCGCGCGCGCCCTGGAGGCGCTGGACGACACCACGCTGCTGAAGATGCTCAAGCCGGTCGTCGCGGAGAAGTGACGTGAGCGCGACTCTGACCCTGGCCATGGTGGGCCAGAACCAGACGGTGATGCACGGCGCCCTGCTGGTCGCGCTGCCCGTCGCCCTGTTCGGCGGGCTCATCTCGTTCTTCTCGCCGTGCGTGCTCCCGCTGGTCCCGGGCTACCTCTCCTACGTCACCGGCGTGGCCGGCACCGACCTCGCGGAGGCCAAGCGGGGCCGGATGGTCGCCGGTGCCTCGCTGTTCGTGCTCGGCTTCAGCGCGGTGTTCGTCTCCGGCGGCGCGCTCTTCGGTTTCTTCGGCTCGACCCTCCAGGACTACAAGGGCCCGCTGTCCAAGGTGCTCGGCGTGCTCATGATCCTGCTGGGCGTCTTCTTCATGGGCCTGATGCCCTGGTTCACCCAGCGCGAGTTCCGCTTCCACCGGCGTCCGACCACCGGACTGGTGAGCGCGCCGGTCATAGGCGCACTCTTCGGCATCGGCTGGACCCCCTGCCTCGGACCCACGCTCTCCTCGGTGAGCTTCCTGTCCGTGCACGAGTCGAGCGCCGGGCGCGGAGCGCTGCTGATGGTCGTCTACTGCCTGGGCCTCGGCATCCCCTTCGTGCTCACCGCGCTGGCCTTCCGCAAGGCCCTCGGCGCCTTCGGCTGGGTCAAACGCCACTATGTGTGGGTGATGCGCATCGGCGGCACGATGATGATCGTGACCGGTGTGCTGCTGCTGACCGGCGCCTGGGACAGCCTGGTGCAGCAGATGCAGACCTGGTCCAACGGCTTCACTGTGGGGATCTGATCGATGAGCAAGACCGAAACCGACAAAAGCCAGGACCAGGAGGAGCTCGGCGCCGCCGGGTCCCAGCTGTCCACCGCCCCGCGCGAGGAGCCGCTCACCGGCGTGCCCGCCTTCGGGGTGATCGGCTGGATCCGCTGGTTCTGGCGGCAGCTGACCTCCATGCGGGTCGCGCTGCTGCTGCTCCTGATGCTGTCGCTGGCCGCGATCCCCGGCTCGCTGATCCCGCAGTCCGGCGCCGACATCAACAAGGTCGCGGACTTCCAGTCGGCGCACAAGACGCTCGCGCCGATCTACGACAAGCTCGGGCTCTTCCACGTCTACAGCTCGGTGTGGTTCTCCGCGATCTACATCCTGCTGTTCATCTCCCTCATCGGCTGCATCGTGCCGCGCGCCTGGCAGTTCATCGGGCAGCTGCGCGGCCGGCCCCCGGGCGCGCCCAAGCGGCTGACCCGGCTGCCCGCGTACACGACCTGGCGTACGACGGCGGAGCCCGAGGAGGTCCGCGAGGCCGCGCTCAAGCTGCTCAAGCGGCGCCGCTTCCGCGCCCACGCCGAGGGTGACGCGGTCACCGCCGAGAAGGGCTATCTGCGCGAACTGGGCAACCTGGTCTTCCACATCGCCCTGATCGTGCTCCTGGTCTCCTTCGCCTGGGGCCAGATGTACAAGTCGGACGGCACCAAGCTGATGGTGGAGGGCGACGGCTTCTCCAACGCGCTGCCGATGTACGACGACATGAAGTCGGGCAGCCTGTTCCGCAGCGACGACCTGGTGCCGTTCAGCTTCGACCTGAAGAAGTTCACCGGCACCTACGAGGCCAGCGGCCCCAACCGCGGCACGCCCCGCACCTTCCAGGCGACGATCGACTACAGCGTGGGCGCGTACGGCAAGCGCAAGAACACCACGATCAAGGTCAACGAGCCGCTGCACATCGGCGACTCCAAGGTCTACCTCGTCAGCCACGGCTACGCCCCGGTCGTCACCGTCCGCGACGGCAAGGGCAAGGTCGTCTACCAGGACGCCGTGCCGCTGCTGCCGCTCGACGGCAATGTCACCTCCAACGGCGTCGTCAAGGTGATGGACGGCTACAAGGACCCGCGGGGCAAGAGCGAGCAGCTCGGCTTCCAGGCGTTCTTCGTGCCGACCTTCGACCCGAAGTCCGGCACGATGATGTCGCAGTTCCCGGCGCTGCTGAACCCGCTGCTCGCGGTCAACGCCTACCACGGCGACCTGGGCGTGGACGCGGGCATCCCGCAGAGCGTGTACCAGCTCGACACCAGCCACATGAAGGCGTTCAAGGACGGCAAGGGCCAGCTGCTGAAGAAGCTGCTCAAGCCCGGTGACACCATGTCGCTGCCGAACGGCGCCGGTTCCATCACGTTCGAGAAGGACGTGAAGCAGTGGGCCGGCTTCGAGATCGTCCAGGAGCCGGGCAGCATCTGGGCCCTGACCGGCGCGCTCGCCGCGATCTTCGGTCTGGCCGCGTCCCTGTTCATCCAGCGCCGCCGGGTGTGGGTGCGGGCGGTGCGCGGTGCCGACGGTGTGACCGTCGTCGAGATGGCCGGGCTCGGCCGCAGCGAGTCCGCCAAGCTGCCGGAGGAGCTGGGCGATCTCGCCGGGATCCTCTACGACAAGGCGCCGGGGGCACCCGACCCGGACGACGCCCCCGCAACCTCCCCCGACCCTCACGTCGTACCTGCCGAAGGGGCTGAGAAGTGACTCTCGCCGCCGCAACAGAGCTGGCCACAGCGACCAACGAGCATCTGGCGAACATGAGCAACACGCTCATCTACTCCGCGATGACCGTGTACACGCTGGCCTTCCTCGCCTACATCGCCGAGTGGATCTTCGGCAGCCGCAGCAAGGTGGCCCGCACGGCCAACGCGCTCACCGACGGGGGCAAGCAGCAGGCGGGCCCCGCCGTCACCGTCAAGAAGGCCGGCGGCACCGCCGTACTGGAGCGCCCGCAGGTCGTGGTGCGCGCGGCGGCCGGTGCCCGGGACGTGCCGGACGGGCCCGGCGCGCACGGCGGTGACGTCCAGGGCGACATGTACGGGCGGATCGCGGTCTCCCTGACCGTGCTGGCCTTCGTGGTGCAGCTCGCCGGTGTGATCGCCCGCGCGGCCTCGGTGGGGCGGGCGCCCTGGGGCAACATGTACGAGTTCAGCATCACGTTCACCACGGTGGCCGTGGGCCTGTACCTGGTGCTGCTGGCGCTGAAGAAGAACGTGCGCTGGCTGGGCCTGTTCCTGACCACCACGGTGCTGCTGCTGCTCGGCCTCGCCGTGACCGTGCTCTACACGGCCAGTGACCAGCTGGTCCCGGCCCTGCACTCGTACTGGCTGTACATCCACGTCTCCACCGCGATCTTCTGCGGCGCGGTGTTCTACGTCGGCGCGGTCGCCACCATCCTGTACCTGTTCAAGGACTCGTACGAGAACAAGCTGGAGTCCGGGATCAAGCCGGGCTCCTTCGCCACCTCGGTGCTGGAGCGGCTGCCCGCCTCGGCCTCCCTGGACAAGTTCGCCTACCGGGTCAACGCGGCCGTCTTCCCGCTGTGGACGTTCACGATCATCGCGGGCGCGATCTGGGCGGGCGACGCCTGGGGCCGCTACTGGAACTGGGACCCGAAGGAGACCTGGTCGTTCATCACCTGGGTCGCCTACGCCTGCTACCTGCACGCGCGCGCCACGGCCGGCTGGAAGGGCCGCAAGGCCGCCTACCTGGCGATGATCGCGTTCGCCTGCTGGCTGTTCAACTTCTACGGCGTGAACATCTTCGTCACCGGCAAGCACTCCTACGCGGGCGTGTGAGCGAAGGCTCGCCCACACTGGAGTCATGAGCGGTTCCATCGCACAGGGCACCAGTCAGACCCACGGGAACACGCACATACTCCATTTCCTGGTGCGGCTCCCGAGGCCCATGGAAGACGTCTGGACGGCGGTGGCCACCCCCGAGGGGATCGGGGCGTGGTGCACCGCCGTCGGCGTTCTCGAACCCCGGCTGGACGGCGCGGTCGCCCTGCGCGGCCTGGGCTCGGGCCGGGTCACCGCCTGGGACGTGGACCGGGTCGCCGAGTACACCCTCGACGAGGGCGGCGGCGGACGGCTGCGGTTCCATCTGGAGCGGGACGGCACGGCGGAGTGCGTGCTGCGCTTCACCCATGAGTTCCAGGGCGAGGGGCCCTCGGACACGGACTGGCGCCATAGATTCGAACAACTGATCGCAAGGCTGGGTCCGGCGTCCGGGTCGTAGCCCGAGTCGGCCCGGGCGCCCTCACGCGGGCGGCAGGCAGTCCTTCCCCGGTGGCTTGCCCTCCGGCCAGGCCAGCTGGACGAACTGCGAGTCGCCCTCCGGGGTCAGCCGCACGATCGGTACGGCCTTGTCGTACGGGTTGCCGTGCTCGTCCAGGCAGATCCAGCCGCTCGCCCCGGCCACCTTCAGCGAGCCCTTGACCTGCGGCCACTGGAGGCCGACGTCCGCGAGGGTCGGGATGCTCCGGCCCTCCGGCACGGCCTCGCGGATGCCGTGCACCGCGAGCTGGAGCGCGTCGTAGCCGATGATCAGCTGGCCGTCGTCCAGGGCGACCGGTCCGATCGGGCCGGCCGGTTTGTGCTCGGCGGTCTTCAGCAGCCGCTGGAGGGTCTGGTAGTCCGCCGTGGAACCGCCCGTCTTCGGGGGGTTCTTCAGCCAGGCGTCCGGATGGGCCAGCGAGGTGAAGAGCACGGTGAGGTTGTGCCGCAGGGCGTCGCGGTTCAGCTCCTTCTCATAGGTGAGGTAGGAGGCCTCGTCGCCGGTGAGGACCTGGAAGGAGCGGTCCATGCAGCCGCGGTCGCCCAGCGCGTTGACGAACTGCCGCAACTGGGTGTGCCGGCCCGCGAACAGGATCGTGTGGGTGTCCCGGGGGGTGTCGCACACGATGTTGGTGATCTGCCGGAAGGTGTTGGCGGTGGTGCCCTCCTGGCTGCGGTCGGCGGGCGGGGTGAACGGCTGCTCCAGGACCGGCTGGTACGGCGAGCCGTTCATCAGCGTGCTGAACGACTGCTTCAGCGAGTTCGTGTACGGGTCGCCCGGCTTGTCGTAGACCAGCATGGCCTTGTTCTCGTTGGCCCGGTTCGCCTTGGCCTTGGTGTAGGAGGCGAGGGCGCGGGCCTCGTCGGTGTTGGTCGGCGCCACCCGGGCGAGCCCGGGGTAGGGGTCGGACTTCTTGCCGCGCTGCCCGTTGGCCAGCTCGTCGGCGGTGATGGAGGAGCCGATCACCGGGATGCCGAGCCTGGTCAGCGCCGCCACGGCCGCCTGGTTGGGATCGGTGCTCTGCCCTATCCCGGCCACCGCCCGCAGCCGGTCCGCGCTCCGGGTCATCCCGTCCAGCTGGTCCACCGTCGGCCGCCAGCTGTCCTTGCCCGTACCCGAGTTGGCGAGCAGCAGGCGGATCTGCGGGGACTGCCCGTTGGCATCGTGGTTGGCCGAGTACTGGGCGAGATAGGCGCCTTGCAGCTGATGCTCTATGTCGTTCAGATTGGTCGTCGAGGTGGAGGTGAACGGCAGCATCAGCGCCACCGTGACGTAACTCCCGCTCTTCAGGCCCTTGTTCTCCCGCCCGATCGCCTCCACCACCTGGTGGAAGCGGGGCTGGCCGAAGTCGTACACCCCGGTCGCCACGCCCACGCACTCGTCACTGCCCGCGGGCCGCGACACCCCCGGCGCGCACCGCCGGTCGTCGTGCATCAGGGTGCGCACCCCGAAGACCCCGCCCGCGACCAGGGCCGCCACCAGCAGCAGGGACAGATACCGGCGCAGCGGGATCTCCCACACATGCTCGCGTACCCAGGTCCCCATGCCCCCCGCCATCAGGCCTCCCCGCGACCGTCGTCCTCAGGATCCGCCGGGCCCTCGATCGGGCGCCCGGCCAGCGCGGCCGCCGGCCAGTCCCGGGAGGCCCGCCACAGCAGCGCGCCCGCCGCGGGGCGCAGATTGGACAGTTGCTCCAGCTCGAAGCGGAGCCGGTCGCACACCTTGGGGTCCGGCAGCACCAGCGGATCCGTCAGCTCCCACAGCGCGTGCAGCAACCGCCGTACCCGCAGATGCAGTACGGCGTCCACGCCCTGAGGCAGCGGATAGCCCGCGTCCGTCACGCCGAGCGCCACCGCGCCCCGCCGGTCGCCGCGCCCGCCGAAGTCGCGGCCCTCGGCGTCATGCGCGTGGAAGTAGGGCGCGGACGCGATGAAGCGCAGGGTGCGCAGCCACACCCGGGTGTCGGCGTCGGCGAAGTCGTCCCGTAATCGCGCGACCGCCGACTCGGCGTCCCCGAGGGCGAGTTCGTGGTAGAGCCGGTACGGCGCCCGCTCCGGCTCCGCGTAGTGCTCGATCAGCGTCTCGTGCGCGCGCCGCCACGACGCGTGGCCCTCGTCGCGCAGATGCAGCCGCAGCAGCAGCAGCGTCCGCACGAACGGGTCGCCGACGAACTGCCCCGGTACGACGGGCAGTCCCTCCTCGGCGAGCCGCGTCTGCAGGGCCCGTACGTCGGCGGGTCCGAAGGTGTCCGGCAGCAGTGCCGAGGCCAGGGCGCACGCCGAGTCATGGTCGTGGGCGGCGGCCAGCACGGTCAGCTCCTCCAGGTACGCGGCCGGCACCAGCCGGTCCAGCAGCGCCTGGTGGACGGGTGAGCCCGGCTGGTCCTCGGCCGGGCGGAACTCCGCGGTGAGCAGCTCGCCCAGCGAGGTCACCTCGGGCAGATGCTGCGCGGCCGACTCGGCGAGCAGCACCACGCCCAGCGGGTTGCCGCCGGTCAACCGGTGCGCGGCGGCCGGGAGATGGGAGGGCACGGCGGTGTCCGCGCACAGCGCGCCGACGATGTGCAGGGTGTCGTCCGCGCTCAGCGGCGGCAGCGCGATGAGCAGCGCCCGCGAGGAGGGGGCCGCGTCCGGGGTCCAGCCGGTGCGCCGGGCGACCTCGGCCAGCTGCCGCCGTACGGCGTTGGGCAGTTCGGCCCGGCCCTCGCCGCGCCGGGCGGCCACGAACACCACCCGGTCGCCGGTGCCCTCCGCGCGATCGCGCAGCACGGCCGCGGTCAGCTCCGGGCCCGGGGTCGTCTGCGCGTTGTCGAGCAGCACCAGGGGCCGGCCCAGGCGCTGCATCCTCGCCATGAACCCGGTGTACGCCTCGCCGAGGTCGGCCAGCAGCGCCCGCGCCAGGTACCGCTCCGCGTGCTCGCGCGAGCCGTCGCCGTCCCGGAAGTGCTGGGACAAGAGGATCAGCCCGCGCTGGGCGTTGCCGCCCGCGTTCGGGTACGACCGGTACCACTCCGACGCCTTCTGGTGCTTGTGGCCGGTGAACCCCTCGGCGACGGACTCCAGGGTGGCCTCGATGGCGCCCGAGACCAGCGGGCCCGCGCCGGTCGCGGCCGCGACCACCTTCGCCGCGACCTTGCCCGCCCATCTGCCCGCGAACGCGCCGATCCGCGGGCCCCGCTCGTTCAGCAGCAGGATCCGCTCGACCTCCCGGCGGATCCGCTCCGCCTCGGCGTCGCCCCAGCCGCCCGCGGCCACCGCGACCAGGCCCGACATCAGCCGCGGGAAGGTGATCCGCCCGGCGCCGGTCACCGGCTCGGCCAGCTGCTCGGCGATCACCAGCAGCGCCTGGGCCGACGGCGACCAGGAGTCGGCAGGGCGGCCCGCGGGCGGCCCGGCGAACTGCGTGGCCGAACAGTCGATCAGCGCGACCGGGGTGTGCCCCCGGTAGGCCTCCCGGAGCGCGTCGAGCACCGCGCTCTTGCCCAGCCCCCGGGCGCCGGTGAGCACCACGAAGGGCGGCTCGTCCGGGTGCTCCAGAGGATGGGCGCGATGGCGTCCGGGGACCAGGCCCACCAGGCGCGGCGCGAGTCCGGCCGGATCGGCGTCGAAGAGCGCCCCCCGCCCGTGCAACCGTGTGCGCACAGCATCGCCCCCCTCAACAACAGTGTAGAAAGGGGTAGTTGCTCCGTGCCAGGGCCAGTGGTGCCCGTTTGGATAACGATGTGTGCTCATGGCACCGCGGTGCGCTCATGACACCGCGGACAGGCTGCCGTGGCCCGCCGTGGCGATGTGGTCCCGCAGCCGCTCCACGTACAGCCGCATGTTCTTCGCGGCGACGTCGGTGTCCGGGTAGCGGCTGGCCAGCCACAGCCCCTCGTGCTGCCGGTTCACCCAGACGCACACCTGGTCGCCGTACGACACCCGCAGCAGCGCGTGCGCCCGCATGTCCGTCCACCGGTCGGCGCCGGGCACCGCCCGGGTGTCGACGTACGAGACGATCGAGTACAGGTCGGGCGAGGTGGGCCGGAAGTCCGCGCCGAGCAGCGCGAGCACCCGGGCCAGCGGCATCCGGGCCAGCTTGCGGGCCGCGCCCAGCTCCGCCCGCACCGCCCGCAGGACGTCCGGGAAGCCGCGGGTGCCGGTCAGCGGCACCTCGATGGGGGCGCCGCCCACGTACCAGCCCACCGAGTCGGTCCAGCGCGCGCGGACCCGGGTGTGGAACGGCACGACCGTCCGGTACACCGACTGCCCGCCCAGCTCCCGCACGGCGAGCGCGGTCGCCGCCAGCACGCCGACCAGGCTTCCGCCGTAGGGGCGGCAGTACGCCTCGAACGCGGCCGCCGCCTCCGCGTCCGCGAGCGGCTCGCACAGCATCGCCTGCGGGGGCAGCGGCTCGCCGGGGGTGAGGCCGAGGTCCACCGGGAAGGTCGGCAGGGTGCCGCCGCCGCGCCGGATGAACTCCCGCCAGCGGGCCACGATGTCGTCGCCGCCGTCCAGCCGGTCCGCGTCGGCCCGCTCGATCTCGCAGAAGTCGACGTAACTGGCCGCGGGGGCGGGGTGGTCGGCGGGGTGCCCGGCCGCGAGCGCGTCGTACAGCTCGTGCACCTCGGCGGCGATCCGGGTCAGCGAGTAGGCGTCCACATTGCTGTGGTCGAAGGCCATGTAGACGCTGGTGGAGTCGGGGCGTACGACGGCGGTGTAGATCAGGTTCGGCCAGCGCAGGGCGTCGGCGACGGTGTCGAAGCGGTCCTGGAGATGCGCGGTGAGCCGCTCCGCGTCCTCGAACTCCCCGGCGTCCTCGCGGTGCAGGGACACGTCGGCCGGGTCGAGGGTGAACCGGCGCAGCTCCTCGCCCGCCCAGCGGAACCCGCTGCGCAGCGTCTCGTGCCGCAACGTCCAGGAGCGCAGCGCCTCTTGGAGCACGTCGAGGTCGACCCGGCCCGGCAGGTCGAAGGCGGTGCCGAGCCAGGTCGGCACGAACAGCCCCTCCTCCCGTACGCACTTGGCGGTCCGGATGTGCGACTCCTGGATGTAGGCCGGCGGCCGGGAGTCCTCCGGCAACCGCGTCGCCGCCGCCACGGTGGCCGGGCTCAGCGTCCACTCGACGAGCCGTCCCGGCCGTACCCCGCAGCGCTGGATGTCAGTGATTCGCACGCGTCTCCCATCGAAGAAGGGGCCCTGCTGAATAGGGCCCCCCTCCAAGGCAATGCCGTGGGAGGCGGCGGAGACATGCCCGCCGCCGCCATTTCAACGGAACGGGTGGCAGGCCGAACGGGGGACTGATTAACCGACAGTGACCATGCGGGGGTGGGCCGGGGTCCGGCCAGGGTTCGACCGGGGATCAGCCGTTGATCATCCCGATGATCGCCCGCACCGCCTCCGCCACCGGCTGTCCGACCGTGCCGACGGTCGCCGCGATCCCGGCGATGGCCATCAGCGCCCGGTGCCGCTCCGGCGCGGGTACGGCGGCGTCGGCGGTCGCGGCCGGCACGGACTCGTCGAGCAGCGCCGCGCTGGGCTCCGGCACCTGCGCCCGCAACTCGGCCACCAGCCGCCGAAGTTCCGCGAGGGCCGCGGCCAGCGCCGGGTCCTGCGCGGTCGGCGCGCCGCCCTGGTTCTTGACGATGCCGATATTGCCGGTGCCGCCGTGCATGTTCACGTTGTCGCCGTAGAAGTAGCTGTCACCGCTCATGAGCTGATCCCCGTGTTTCCGCTGCCGCCGTACATGTTGACGTTGTCCCCGAAGTAGTAGTTCTTCGGCGAGACCGTGAGGCTCTGCACCGTCACCCGGAACTCGGTGTCCGGATGCTCGATGGCGTACGAGAGCTGCTCCACCAGCTGGTCCAGATAGCGCGGGTCCGGGCTGGTGACCAGCGCGGTGGACGCGCCCGAGGTCTCCACCGCGAGGACGAACTGCGGGCTCGCGGTCAGGACACCGATCATGTCGACCAGGAAGAAGATCTCGGCGCCGATGGCGAGGAGCCAGACGAAGACGACGTAACCGGCCGCGCCCGACTGCCCGTCCGAGCCGCCCAGCGCCAGCGCGGGCAGGCTGGGCAGCATCACGAGCATCGCGATGGCGATGGTCCCGGCGCTGTACCGCAGGAACCGCAGCACCGCCTCCTTGCGCCTGGGCCGCAGCACGAAGGAGTACACACGGGCGATGTTGGCCAGCGGATACACCGCCCGCCCGATCCACAGGATCCGCTTGCTGACCCGCAGCTCGAGCATCCTCGGCACCGGGTGCGGCGAGGGCGCGGGAACATCCGGCATGGGCGGCACGGCGGCGGATGGGGCGGGCGGCGTGGTCGGCGGGGCGGATGGCGCGGGTGGTGCGGGTGGCAGGTCCTGGGCGGGGCGCTCCGGCCCTGTGCCGTACTGCATCTGTCGTCCCCCAGAGGTCGGGCAGAACTGACTGCTCGGTGACGCCCATTAACCCGACCCGCGCGCGGCGCTCGCAAGTGGTTAACAACGGCGAGAACCGCGCGCCGAGCACGATCCGGCCCGGCGCGGAACCCGCTCCGGTGGTCCCCGGTGCTCGCGGGGTCAGGCGTTCCCGGTCCTCCGGGTCCTCCGGCGGCGCACGGCGACGCAGCCGGCGGCGGCGAGCACCAGCGCGCCCCCGCCGACCGCGGCGACGGTGCCGACGTGACTGGAGGAACCGGCCGCCCGCGCGCAGTACCGGTCGTGGTCGTCCGCGACCGTGATGGTCAGACGGCCCCGGTCGCCGATCGCCGCGGAGTCCTTGTGCGGCCCGGCGACGTCGACCGGGTAGCGTCCCGGCGCGGTGTCGCAGCCGATGGTGCCCCGGCCCTTCCCGAAGCTGTTCTTCTGCATCTCCATGGTCACGTCCTCGGTGAACGCCGGGGATCTCACGGTGAATCCGCCATCGCCGTCCGCGGCCAGGGAGGTCAGGTCGACGTCGGACGTGACGACGACGGGCGCGCCCTGCTGGAGGGCGCCGCCCGCGTCGCTGTCACTGCCGCCCCCGCGGACGCTGACGCTCAGGCCCGGGCCCTCGGCCGCCGAGGCGGCGTGCGTGCCCGTGAGCCCGATGACGGTCGCGGTGAGCACGGTCGCCGCAGTACGCAGGTACATCGCGGGTACCTCGCCTTCCTGAGAGGGGGTTCAGCCGGCCTTGGGCGGTACGAGCATGTGTTCACGGCCGAGGGTGGTGGAGGTGTCGGCGTAGAGGGTGGTCTCACCGTCCGACCAGCGCACCAGCAGGTCGTCGGGCTCGCCCTGGGTGTAGGCGCCCGCGGTCATCACGGAGGCGTGCGTCCACAACGTGTTGGAGGACAGCATCCGCACTTCCGTTCCCACACCGGAGGGGCTCGCGTCGCGGTAGAGCGAGAGTTCGCCGTCCGACCAGCGCACCACCACGTCCCAATGGGCGCCGCCGGTGAAGTTGCCCGCGGTGAGGATCGTGGCGTGCTCCCAGGTGGCGTTGGGATCCTTGAGCTTGTGCTCGTGGAGGAGGCCGCGGCCGTCCACGTCGGTGTAGAGGGAGAGTTCCCCGTCGACCCAGCGGACCATGAGGTCGTCGGTCCACTTGTTGTCGCTGTAGCGCCCGGCCGTGATCTGGGTGGCGTTCCGCCAGGTGTCATTGGGCTTCTGGAGCTGCGTCTCCTTGGCGAATCCGCCCTTGCCGTCACCGGTGTAGAGGGTGACCTCGCCGTCCACCCAGACCACGAGCAGATCGGAGGAGTCGCTGCCGTTGAAGTCGCCTCCGGCGATCACCTTGGCGTTCTTCCAGGTGTCGGACTTCGTGATCCTCTTCTCGCCGGAGAATCCGCCCTTGCCGTCGCCGCTGTAGAGGGTGACCTCGCCGTCCACCCAGACGACGATCATGTCGGTCCTGCCGTCACCGTCGTAGTCACCGGACGCCATCTTCTTGGCGTTGGTCCACAGGCCGCCGCCGGTGGGGTACATGCTGTAGCCGCGCGGGTATGTCCGCGGTTCGGTGTCGTTCTTCGCGGCGGAGTAGATCTCCAGGGCGCGCTGGTCGTAGGTGACGGCGAAGGAGACGCGGTCGCTGTTGTTCTCCAGACCGCCGCCGTAGTAGCCGCCGAGGTTGCCGATCACGGTGCCGCTGCCGGTGGTGGTGTTCAGGCCGGTGATCCAGGGACTTCCGGAGGTGCCTCCGTAGAAGCCGCCGCACTCCATGCGCAGCTGCCGGTAGCCGGGAAGCTGCCGGGTTGTGACATCCGGGCAGATGATCGGCCGGTTCTCCGGGTTGTGGCTTCCCGGGTAGCCGACCACGGTCACGGTCCGGCCGTAGTCGCCGTTCACCTGGCCGAGTTCGAGAGCGGCACCGACAGCTTTTTGCAGGCTCTTGTCACCGCTGTTGGGGCCGACCCGGGCGAAGGCGTAATCCAGGTCGGAGTAGGCGTCACGGGTGGGGTCGTCGCCCACCTTGTACCAGCGGGAGTCGCGGATCCACTTCTGCACCGGGAACCGGCCGTAGGGAGCGGGGTCGGCCGCCGCGCCGTCGTAGCGGGGCACGAACATGCCTTTGGTGCCGCCCGAGCAGTGCGCGGCGGTCAGGATGACGTTGCCCTGCGGGCTGTCGATGACACTGGCCGAGCAGAAACGCCCCTCCAGCCGATCGGTCGCGGGGTTCTTCACGTAGTGGAAGAAGGTGCCGACGGTGGGAACGCCGCCGAAGTAGTGGCCGTCCTTGGCGGCTGCCGCGGCCGACACCCGTGCGGCGGGCTTTCCGCCGGCGGGCGCCTCGGGGCGGGGCGAGTCCGGTGTGGCCGCGGCCATCCGCTCGGACGTCCAGAATTTCTCGGCCGCTTCACTTGTCCACGGGCCGTCTTCGGCGGCGTCGTCATCGTCGGCGGAGGGCGCGAGCGTGGACGGTGCGGAGGATATGGGCGTCGCCGGGGGAGCGGTGTCGGCGGCGGCGTGCGGGGCGGTCGCCAGGACCAGCGCGCCGGCTGAAAGGAATAACTTATGTATGCGGGTTATGCGCATCGACTTACGTGCTCGCCCTTTCGGTAAGTGCCGAATGATTCCAACGGCTCTCATGTCGCCCTGTGTTGGTCTTCATGATCTTTACATGACGCATTGATTGCGTATAGGGAACATAAAGAGAGGTAGGTCACGGAACCGAGGGGTCTTGTCGCGCATCGCGGAAGGCCGTCCGTGAACTCCCCGCGGAACGGGCCGCCCCCTCGCCGCCCGCCGTTCTTCAAGATCCGGTACGGGATCCGACACCCCGTCCGGCCGGTGACCCGGGCCCGGTGACGGGAGCCCGGTGGGGCGTGGCAGATACTGGGGGGCATGGCTTATGACGATCTTCGCTCCCTGCTGCGGGCCCTGGAGCGCGAGGGAGACCTCAAGCGCATCAAGGCCGAGGTCGACCCCTACCTGGAAATCGGGGAGATCGTCGACCGGGTGCAGAAGTCCGGCGGCCCCGCGCTGCTCTTCGAGAACGTCAAGGGCTCGGCGATGCCGCTGGCCATGAACGTCTTCGGTACCGACCGCCGCCTGCTGAAGGCGCTCGGCCTGAAGTCGTACGGCGACATCTCCGACAAGATCGGCGGACTGCTGCGCCCCGAGCTGCCGCACGGCTTCGTCGGCGTGCGCGAGGCGTTCGGCAAGCTGGGCGCGATGGCCCATGTGCCGCCGAGGAAGATCAAGGAAGCGCCGGTCCAGGAAGTCGTCCTGCACGGCGACGACGTCGACCTCGACCGGCTCCCCGCGCTGTTCACCTGGCCCGAGGACGGCGGCTCCTTCTTCAACCTGGGTCTGACCCACACCAAGGACCCCGAGAGCGGCGTGCGCAACCTCGGGCTGTACCGCCTCCAGCGCCATGACAAGCGCACCATCGGCATGCACTGGCAGATCCACAAGGACAGCCGCAACCACTACCAGGTGGCCGCCCGCCGGGGCGAGCGGCTGCCCGTCGCCATCGCCTTCGGCTGCCCCCCGGCCGTCACCTACGCCTCCACCGCGCCGCTGCCCGGCGACATCGACGAGTACCTGTTCGCCGGGTTCCTCGCGGGCAAGCGGATCGAGATGGTCGACTGCAAGACCGTGCCGCTCCAGGTCCCGGCCAACGCCGAGGTCGTCCTGGAGGGCTGGCTGGAGCCCGGCGAGATGCTGCCCGAGGGCCCGTTCGGCGACCACACCGGCTTCTACACCCCGCAGGAGCCGTTCCCCGCGCTGAAGATCGACTGCGTGACGATGCGCAGGCGGCCGCTGCTCCAGTCGATCGTGGTCGGCCGCCCGCCCACCGAGGACGGCCCGCTCGGCCGTGCCACGGAACGCTTCTTCCTGCCGCTGCTGAAGATCATCGTCCCGGACATCGTGGACTACCACCTGCCCGAGGCCGGCGGCTTCCACAACTGCGCGATCGTCTCGATCGACAAGAAGTACCCGAAGCACGCGCAGAAGGTCATGCACGCCGTCTGGGGGGCGCACATGATGTCCCTCACCAAGCTGATCGTGGTCGTGGACGCCGACTGCGATGTCCACGATCTGCACGAGGTCGCCTGGCGCGCCCTCGGCAACACCGACTACGCCCGTGACCTCACGGTCGTCGAAGGCCCCGTCGACCATCTCGACCACGCCTCCTACCAGCAGTTCTGGGGCGGCAAGGCCGGGATCGACGCCACCCGGAAATGGCCGGAGGAGGGCTACACGCGCGACGGCGGGTGGCCGGAGATGGTCCTGTCGGACCCGGATACGGCCGAACGGGTGACTCGGCGCTGGAAGGAATACGGACTGTGAGCAGCGAAGCCATGATCGAGGGCGGGGGCGCGAAGGACGGTCCCCGCCGCCGCGGGGGTGTTCCGGCCTTCCTGCGGCTGGTGATGATCGAACACTCGGTCTTCGCGCTCCCCTTCGCCTACATCGCCTCCCTGACGGCGATGTACACGCTGGACAAGAACATCCACTGGGCCCGGCTGCTGCTGGTCACGATCTGCATGGTCGGCCTGCGCACCTTCGCGATGGCCGTGAACCGGATCATCGACCGGGAGATCGACGCCCGTAACCCGCGCACCGCGCACCGCGAGCTGGTGACCGGCGCGATGTCGGTGCGGCACGCCTGGACCGGCGCGTTCGTCGCCCTGGTGGTCTTCCTGGGCGCCGCCGCGCTCCTGAACCCGCTGTGCCTGGCCCTCGCGCCCATCGCGGTGATCCCGATGGTGGTCTACCCCTACGGGAAGCGGTTCACGAACTTCCCGCAGGCCATCCTGGGTATCGCCCAGGCCATGGGCCCCATCGGCGGCTGGCTCGCGATCACCGGCAGCTGGTCCTGGGACGCGGTGATCCTCGGCCTCGCCGTCGGCATCTGGATCGGCGGCTTCGACCTGATCTACGCCTGCCAGGACGTGGAGACCGACCGGGCCATCGGCGTGAAGTCGGTCCCGGCCCGTTTCGGCATCCCGGCCGCGATCTGGGGCGCCCGCGCCTGCCATACGATCACCACCGCGCTGTTCGTCTGGTACGCCCTCGCCACCCACGCCGGTGCCTTCTTCTGGCTCGGCCTGGTCGTCGTGGCCGGCGCGTTCCTCTACGAGCACCGGATCGTGCGCCCGCACGACCTGTCCCGGCTCAACCGGGCGTTCTTCAGCGTCAACGGATTCATCGGCATCGCCCTTTTCGTGTGTGCTCTGCTGGACCTGCTGGTCCGGGGCCTGACCGTCTGAACCCGGGGCGCACGCCCGCGTCTTGCCCCCACCCGGCCTGAGCCCGGGTGGGCACGCCGGTACGCTCAAGGTGTGAACGCAGGAGAAACGCGGCGCGTGCCTTGGATCGTGGGGGTGTCCGGTGCTTCCGGAACGCCGTATGCGGCTGCCGTGCTGCGGGCGCTGCTGGCGGCGGGCGAGGCCGTCGACCTGGTGGTCAGCCGGGCCTCCCGGCTGACCCTGCTGGACGAGACGGGGATCTCGTTCCGGGACGCCCATTGGCAGGAGGACCTGCGGGAATGGCTGGCCCGCGGGGCCGACGGAAAGCCCGGGACCTTCGCGGCGGACGTCAGCGGAGTGCGGTACTGGAACGCGGGCGATCTCGCGGCGGGCCCCTCCTCGGGGTCGTACCCGGCCAAGGGCATGCTCATCGTGCCGGCCTCCACGGCCTGTGTGGCGGGGGTCGCGCTGGGCCTGTCCAAGGACCTGCTCCAGCGCACGGCGAGCGTCACCCTGAAGGAACGCCGCACGCTCGTCGTCGCCGTCCGGGAGACCCCGCTGAACGGCCAGACCCTGCGGCATCTCGTCGCCCTGGACGACGCCGGCGCCTCGGTCGTCCCCGCCTCGCCCGCCTTCTACGCGGGCGCCACGCACATCCAGGATCTGGTGGACTTCGTCGCCGGGCGGGTGCTGGACGCGGCGGGCGTCGAGCACGGGCTGTACCGGCGCTGGCGGGGCGAACTGGGCGGTGGCGCGGACCAGCCGTGACCGGCGGTCGGCCGTGACCGGGCAGGTGCTTTACCTTTCATCACTCCGGAACTCTTCAGCGGAAGGCTTCGATCGCATGGACGCGGTGGACAGGCAGCTCATCCAGGCCCTCAGGGAGAACGGCCGGGCCTCCTACGCGGAGCTGGGGCGCCTTGTCGGACTGTCGGGACCCAGCGTCACCGACCGCATCAACCGGCTGGAGGCGGCCGGTGTCATCACCGGTTACCGCGCGACGGTCGACTCGGCCTCCCTCGGTCTCGGCGTCACCGCCCTGATCGGCATCTCGCTCTCCGACGCGGCCGACCACGAGGACGTGGCGCAGCGGCTGCGGGACCTCAAGGAGATCGAGGACTGCTGGTTCATCGCCGGTGACGACTCCTTCATGCTGAAGGCGCGCGCGGCCGACGTGGACGGCCTGGAGCGGATCATCCGCAGACTCAGCGGGACCAAGGGCGTCTCGCGGACCCGTACCACCATCGTGCTGTCCACGAAGTGGGAGAACCGGGTCGGGGAGCTGCCCGAAGAGGTCTAGGGATACCGTAGGCCGAGCTGTCGTAGAAAGGTGTTGGCATGGACGTCGGGCTCAAGCGCGCGCTGGAGGAGAAGGTCCGCTCCGGTGAGCGGCTGACCCGCGAGGACGGCATCGCGCTGTACGAGTCGGACGACCTGGCCTGGCTCGGTGGTCTGGCGCACGAGGTGCGGACGCGCAAGAACGGCGACGTCGTGCACTTCAACGTCAACCGGCACCTGAACATGACGAACGTGTGCACGGCCTCCTGCGCGTACTGCTCCTTCCAGCGCAAGCCGGGGGAGAAGGACGCGTACACGATGCGCATCGAGGAGGCCGTCAAGCTCGCCAAGGCGATGGAGACGGAGAACCTCACCGAGCTGCACATCGTCAACGGGCTGCACCCGAGCCTGCCGTGGCGCTACTACCCGAGGTCGCTGCGCGAGCTGAAGGCGGCGCTGCCGAACGTCTCCCTCAAGGCGTTCACGGCGACGGAGATCCACCACTTCGAGACGATCTCCGGTCTCACGGCGTCCGAGATCCTGGACGAGCTGATCGACGCGGGCCTGGAGTCGCTGACCGGTGGCGGCGCGGAGATCTTCGACTGGGAGGTCCGCCAGCACATCGTGGACCACCGGACGCACTGGGAGGACTGGTCCCGGATCCACCGCCTCGCGCACGAGAAGGGCCTGAAGACCCCGGCCACGATGCTGTACGGCCATATCGAGGAGCCGCGGCACCGGGTCGACCACGTGCTGCGCCTGCGCGAGTTGCAGGACGAGACGGGCGGCTTCCAGGTCTTCATCCCGCTGCGCTACCAGCACGACTTCGTGGACATGAAGGACGGCAAGGTCCGCAACAAGCTCCAGGCGCGGACCACGATGGCGACCGGCGCCGAGGCCCTGAAGACCTTCGCGGTCTCCCGGCTGCTGTTCGACAACGTCCCGCATGTGAAGGTCTTCTGGGTCATGCACGGCGTCCAGACGGCGCAGCTGGCCCTTCAGCACGGCGCGGACGACATGGACGGCTCGGTCGTCGAGTACAAGATCACTCACGACGCGGACAACTACGGCACGCCGAACAAGCTGACCCGCGAGGACCTCCTGGACCTCATCCGCGACGCCGGTTTCCGCCCCGTGGAGCGCAACACGCGCTACGAGATCATCCGCGAGTACGACGCGGCGGACCCGGCGCGCAGGGACTCTCCCCAGCCGATGCGCCTCTGACGCCCTTCTGTCCCACCCGCCCACCCGTCTCGGTCTGCTGACGGGTGGGCGCACGCACGTACCAACGGGGGGCTGCCGGGCGCCCGGTCACTTCTCGACCGGGGCGAGTGCTCCCGCTCAGGGGCGTGGGGAACTGCGCGATCGACCACGGTCTGCCCGCACCCGGGCCGATGCGCGCGGGCGGGCCGATGCGCGCGGGCGGTCGGTGACTTTTCGGCCGGGCCGGGGCGAGTGGTCCTCCCAGGGACGCGGGGAACTACGCGCCCGGCCGCACCAGACTCGCACCCGACCCGGACCCGACCCGCGCGCGATCACTCCACCCCGCGCTCGTGTCGGAGCGGGTTCCGAAGGGCGCGGCGTGGGGACGCGGAACGTTCCCGTCCCCCCGCCAACCGGGCGGACGCGGCGGCATGGCGCGAAGGTCCGAAGGGGGCGTGGCCGGAGACTGGGGGCCCGGAGCCAGGCAGGAGAGAGCATGGACGACCGCAGCTCCCCGGGCACCCGGGGTTCCGTGACCGCCGCCGCGGACCGGGGAGCCGGCAACCGGGCCGGGGTGCTGGGCACCGCACTCGCCGGAGTGCTCGCGTTCGCGCTCTCCGCCGGCTCGTGGCAGTGGTTCTCCACCTACATCGGCATCACCCTGCTCACGGTGGTCCTCGCCTTCACCAGCCCCCCGGCCCCCATGCCGGGCACGCGGTCCGGCTACGCGCGGAGCCTGGCGGTCCAGTCGCTGGTCATCGGCCTGTGCGTGGCCCTCGCGCTGGCCCCCGCCCTGCAGCGCTGGCCCTGGCTCCTGCCGATGCCGGGCACCCGTACCGAGTGCGCCCACCTGGGCGACTACGCGGCGCTCCAGGCCGAGGCGGCCCTGGGTGATCTGGGCGGCCGAGGCGGCGCCGCGCTGTCGTACGCGCGGCAGGACCAGAGCCGGCACGCCGTCGACGACTGCCTCTCCGCCACGACGACGCTCTGGCTGCCGCTGTACGCGCTGGGGGCCGCCCTCCTGACGGCGCTCGGCATCTGGTGGGTGACCAGGCGGACGGCCACCGGGACCCGGTGAGCCGCCCCCTGCCCCCGGGGTACTCGGCAAACATGCCCCCGACCCCCGAGGACGCCTACACCGCCGCCCCCTTCGTCCCCGCCCGCGGTGGGCTCGGCGCCCTGCGCGCGGCGGCGGCCGACTGCCGTGGCTGTCCCCTGCACGCCCCCGCGACGCAGACCGTCTTCGGCGAGGGGGACAGGGACGCCCGGGTGATGCTCGTGGGGGAGCAGCCCGGTGATCAGGAGGACCGGCAGGGCAGGCCCTTCGTGGGGCCCGCGGGACATCTGCTGCGCAAGGCGCTGGAGGAGGCCGGACTGGATCCGGCGCAGGCGTACGTCACCAACGCGGTCAAGCACTTCAAGTTCGCGCGGTCGGAGCCGGGCAAGCGCAGGATCCACCGTGCCCCCACCCTGCGGGAGATGTCGGCCTGCGCGCCCTGGCTGGCGCGGGAACTGGCTCTCGTCGAGCCCGAGTTGATCGTGATCCTCGGTGCCACCGCGGGCAAGGCGCTGCTCGGCTCCTCCTTCCGGGTCGGCCGGGTGCGCGGCACCGTCATCGAGCAGGACCTCCACGGCCGCCCCGAACGCCTGCTCCCCACCGTGCACCCCTCGTCCGTGCTCCGCGCCGAGGACCGCGACGCCGCCTACCAGGGCTTTCTCGCCGATCTGAAAATCGCCGCACGCACCCTCGGGTAATAGATACGATGCGCCGGTGACCCTTACTTTTACCCTGGAACCCCCCATCACCCCCGCCCTGCGCGACGACCTCCTCGACCTCTGGACGGACGTGTCGAACGCGGGCGGCGCCGTCGGTTTCGTCCCGCCGGTCCACCGCGAGGAGATACGGCCCGAGCTGGTACGCCACTTCGTGCACATGGCGGAGGGCCGCACCCGGCTCCTCGTCGGCCGGGACGGGCGGGGTACGACCGCCGCCGCCGCGTTCCTCACCGGGAACCCGCAGCATCTGAACGCCCACTGGCTGTCGCTGTACTCCGTGATGGTCCACCCCCGCCACCAGGGCAAGGGCTACGGCCGCGACCTGCTCGCCGCCGCCGAGGACGCGGCCCGCGCGACGCCCGGCATCGAGGCCATCCGCCTGTCCTGCCGCGGCGGCCACGGCCTGGAGCGCTTCTACGGCTCCTGCGGCTACAAGGAGGTCGGCCGCGTCCCCGGCGCCGTCCGCGTCGCCCCGGACGACGACCGCGACGAGATCTTCATGCTGCTGTCCCTCGGCTGACCGCCTCGCCCCCGCAGACCCCGCTGCATGATCGCCCACGAGGCATGCTTCACTGGAGATGACCCCTTTTGGAATCGGACGAGTGGATTGAGATGCTCCGCTACACGCTGAAGCGCCTCGGTATCTTCGTGGGCTGCCTCTTGGTCGTCTGGGGAGCCGTCTACTCCGGCATCTTCCCGCGCGGCTTCGGCAACTCCAACGGTCTGTGGATCGCCCTGCTCGCGCTGGTCGTCTCGGCGCCGATCAGCTGGGTCGTGCTGCGCAAGGAGCGGGACCGGGCCTCGATGCACGTGGTCGGCCGGGTCGACCGCATGAAGGCGAACCTGGAGGCGAACCGCAGCCAGGAGGACATCGCCGACGACAGCGCGCGGGCGCAGAGCCAGCCGTCGTAGGCGACCCCCCTCACCCGTAGCCGTACCCGGCACCGGCCACCGGGGATGAACAAGATCGTCAAAGGCCGGGTGGCGGCCCCGGTGTCCCTCTAGTCTTGCCCTCATGGGTGGCGGCAGGACCAGACGGATGCCGAGGGCGGAGCGCGAGCGGCAGATGCTCGACGCCGCCGTGGAGATCATCGCCCGGCACGGATACACGGCCGCGTCGATGGACGAGATAGCCGAACTGGCGGGCGTCTCCAAGCCGTTGGTCTATCTCTACCTCAACTCCAAGGACGACCTCTTCACCGCGTGCATCCGCCGCGAGGCCGCCGCCCTGACCGAGGCCGTGCGGGCGGCGGTGCGTCCCGCCCTTCCCGCCGACCGCCAGCTCTGGGACGGTGTGCAGGCGTTCTTCACCTACACCGCCGAGCACCCCGACGGCTGGACCGTCCTCCATCTCCAGGCCCGCACCCACGGCCCCCGGTTCGCCGCCGAGGCCGACGCCCTGCGCGCGGAGATGATCGCCTTCGTCACCCGTCTGATCGCGGCCGCCGCCCAGGAGTCCCCGCACTCCCGTGATCTGCCCGCCCGGGAGATCGAGGGCCTCGCCGTGGCCCTGGTCGGCGCCGCCGAATCCCTGGCCGACCGGACCAACACCACCCCCGCCGCCCAGGCCGCCGCCACGCTGATGGACTTCGCCTGGTCCGGCCTCGGCAATCTGATGTCCGGCAACCGCTGGGCGCCGCCGGGGACGGCATCCCCGGCCGCCGTCCGTCAGTGACGGGCCTCGCCCGCCGATCCGGCGGCCGGTGCGGGAGCGGGCGCGGTCTTCGGGGGGTGCGGGGGGCGGCGTTGCAGCAGCACGAACCACACCGCGCCCGCCAGCGCCACCGCCGCCGCGATGTAGAAGTTGAGACGCAGGCCCAGGAAGTACTGGGAGTAGTCGACGCGCAGCGACTCCTCGAAGACGCGGAACGCGGAGTACCCGGCGACGTAGAGGGGGAACAGGCCGCCCGCGCGGATCCGGCCGCTACGGCCCAGGCGGATCAGGAGGGCCGCCAGGAGGAGGTTCCAGATCAGTTCGTAGAGGAAGGTGGGGTGGAAGGTGGCGTTGTGGAGGTATCCCGCGGGGCGGTACGCGGGGTCGATCTCCAGGCCCCAGGGCAGGCTGGTCGGGCCGCCGAACAGCTCCTGGTTGAAGTAGTTGCCGATACGGCCGACGGCCTGCGCGATCAGCAGGCAGGGGGCCAGCGCGTCCATCATCCCGGCGACCGAGGCGCCCGCCCGCCGCAGCCGCCACACGCAGACCACCGTGGCCAGGGCGACCCCGCCCCAGATCCCCAGCCCGCCGTCCCACACCGCCAGCGGACCCCACCAGTGCGGCGGGATGTCCTTCGGCGTGGTCAGGTCGAAGTAGATCCGGCCGCCCAGGATGCCGAACGGCACCCCCCACATCGCGACCTCGTCCACCAGCTCCGGGTCCCCGCCCGCGGCCTGCCAGCGGCGCCGGCCCAGGTAGACGGCGAGGGCGATGCCCACGACGTACATCAGGCCGTAGAAGTGGATGTACAGGGGCCCCAGGTGGAAACCGTTCACCGAGGGGGAGGGAATGGCGGCTAGCAGCATGGGACGAGGGTACGTGGGCCCGCTCTTACCGGGCCCGGCCCTCAGGCGTCCCGCGCCCCCGCGCCCACCCGCCCCGACAGATGCACCCGGCCGTCCCCGCCCCGCAGCTCGAACCGGCCGTCCTCCGGCGCCGCGCCGTACCGCACCACCCCCGGCAGCGGCACCGGCGCCCGGAACTCCACCCGTACCGCGTCGACGTCCCCGTACTCCGCGAGGCACCGCGCCGCCGTCCACATGCCGTGCGCGATCGCGCGGGGGAAGCCGAAGAGGCGGGCGGTGAGGCGGGTGAGGTGGATGGGGTTGCGGTCGCCCGAGGCGGCGGCGTAGGCGCGGCCCAGATCGCCGGGCACGTCCCAGGAGGCGAGGGGCGGGAGAGGGGCCGACGGCTCCGGGGGAGGGGCGGGCGTGCTCCCGTCCGGCGTCCGGTGCCGGGACAGATATGTGCTGCGGGACTCCCACACCGGCTCCCCGGCCAGCCGCGCCCGCGTCACCACCGTCGCTTCCGTACCGCGCCGGTGCGGGGCCAGCCCCGAGACGTACACGGTGAGTTCGTACGACCCCGACACGGGCAGCGGCGCGTGCCGGACGAGGTCGACCGAGGTATGCACCAGCCCCAGCAGCGGGAGCGGGAAGTCCCGGGCGCCGAGCAGGCGCATCGCCAGCGGGAAGGCGAGGACATGGGGGTAGGGGAGCGGGAGGTGGCCCAAGGGGGCGGGGAAGGCGCACAGGCGGGCGTACCTCGCCAGCCGGTCCGGGTCCGCGCGCACCCCCGGCAGCACCAGCCGGGTGTCCGGGTACGACGCCCCGGCCGACGGCCGCTTTCCCGGCGAGCGCAGCGCACCGGCCGCCAACACCGGCCCCAGCGCGGGTGACTTGGTGAGGACGGTCGACATCAAACCCTCCGAAGACGGGAACAAATGCGTTACCGAGCGGTAAAGTTACCGCAGGTAAGTCCAGGTCGGCCAGTGCCGGAAGTCCGCCGGAAGCCGCGACCGCCCCGCACCACCCCGCCCCCGGACCAACTCCGGACCACCCCCGGACCGTCCCCGGACCGTCCCCGGAACCGCACAAAGCCCCCACAACGGGCCCGTACGATCACTCGCCTGACCGGCGGTAACACCTCACCCCAGCTCGTTCGCCGCGCGCCCGGCCGCCGGTGAACGCCTCGCCGCACGCCCGAGGAGCCGCTCGTGTCCCCCCACCCCAACTCCCCTGTCTCCGCCGTGGATTACGACGGCCTGCCGCTCCTCGTCGCGCCCCACACCCGGCGCCTGGACGGAGTCGTGCGCGAGGCCGTCGTACCGCCCTTCGCGCCGCCGGTGACCCATGGCTCGCTGGCCGACCTGCCGTTCGACAACGCGGTCGCGGACCCGGACGCGGTGGTGCTCAGCCGCAAGCTCGGAAACGGACACTGGAAGGACATCACGGCCGCGCGGTTCGCCGAGGAGGTGCTCGCGGTGGCGAAGGGGCTGATCGCGGAGGGGCTGGCGCCCGGGGACCGGATAGCGATCATGGCCCGTACGACGTACGAGTGGACGCTGCTCGACTTCGCCGCCTGGGCCGCCGGGCTCGTCACCGTCCCCGTCTACCCCACCTCCTCCCTCTTCCAGACCCGCTGGATCCTGCATGACTCCGGCGCCGTCGCCCTGGTGACCGAGACCGGTGCCCAGGCCGCCGCGCTCGGGCCCGAGCTGCAACACCTGCCGGAACTGCGGCACTTGTGGGTCATGGAGAAGGGGCATGTGGAGCGGCTCGCCGACGCGGGGGCGCCGGTGCCGGAGGGCGAGGTCGGGGTGCGGCGCGGCATGCTCGGGCCCGCCACCCTCGCCACCCTCGTCTACACCTCCGGCACCACCGGCCGACCCAAGGGCTGCGCCCTCTCGCACGGCAACTTCTTCGCCGAGGTGGACAACGCGATCGAACTGCTGCACCCCGTCTTCAAGCAGCACGACAGCGACCCGTCCGTCCTGCTCTTCCTCCCCCTCTCCCATGTGTTCGGGCGGATGGTCGCCATCGCCTGCGTCCGCGCCCGCGTCCGCCTCGGGCACGCGCCCAGCCTCAAGGCCGAGGACCTGCTGCCGGACCTCGCCGCCTTCCGGCCCACCGCCCTGCTGACCATCCCCTACATGCTGGAGAAGATCTTCAACTCGGCCCGCGCACAGGCCGAGTCGGGCGGCCGGGGCGCCGTCTTCGACCGCGCCGCCGCCGTCGCCCGGCGCTACGGCGAGGCGGTCCAGGCGAGCCAGTCCGGCACCGGCGACGGACCCGGCCGGGTCCTGCGCACCCAGCGCGGCTTCTACGACCCCCTCGTCTACCGCCGTATCCGCGCGGCGATGGGCGGCCGGGTCAGACACGTCATCTGCGGCGGATCCCCGCTCGGGCGCCGCCTGGCCGCGTTCTACGCCGGTGCGGGCATCGGGATCTACGAGGGGTACGGCCTCACGGAGACCACCGGCGCGAGCACCGTCACGCCCCCGCTCAAACCCCGTCTGGGCACCGTGGGCTGGCCGCTGCCCGGCACCCGGGTGCGGATCGCCGCCGACGGCGAGATCCTGATCTCCGGCGAGCATGTGCTGCGCGGCTACTGGGACCCGGGGGCCGGTGGTGTCGTGCCCGTCACCCGCGAAGGATGGCTGCACACAGGCGACTTGGGCGAGCTGGACGACGACGGCTATCTCACCATCACCGGCCGCAAGAAGGAACTCCTCATCACCTCCGGCGGCAAGTCCGTGGCCCCCGCACCGCTGGAGAACTGGCTGCGCCAACACCCCCTGATCTCGCAGGTGATGCTGGTCGGCGACGACCGTCCGTACGTGGCGGCCCTGCTCACCCTCGACGCCGAGGGCGTCGTCCACTGGCGGCAGATGAACGGGAAGCACCCCGTGCCGCCCGAACTCGTCGCCGACGACCCGGACTTGCGGGCCCTGCTCCAGCGCGCCGTGGACGACACCAACCGCCTCGTCTCCCGGCCCGAGTCCATCCGCCGCTTCACCGTCCTGCCGTACGACTTCACCGAGGAGGCCGGTCATCTCACGCCCTCCATGAAGCTGCGGCGCGCGCGGATCCTCGCGGACTTCGGCCGGAAGGTGGAGGGGCTGTACGACGGGGTGTGAGCGGCCGCCGGGCCCGCGCGGGCCGGGCGGTATCTCCTTCAACACTCCTTTTGTAGAAGGTACTTGGCAGGACCTTTGCTGTGAAAACCCGGATGCCGGGTGACAACGGGACGCACGTTGACTGCACACTGACAACCACGGGCGCACGTCTCCCCCCACTGGTGGCCGCCAGTTACGTCTGCACCGCGAGTCCCGCGAGAAGGAGCAGCATGTCTGCCACGATCCGCCTCACCGCAGCCACAGCCGTCGCCGCCGCCGTCCTGTCGGCACTGGCGACCTCCCCCGCGGCCGCCGTCGCCGCGCCCGCGCTGCGCATGACCCCGGTCAGCGGCCACATCAGCAGTCACCACCTGGTCGGTGGCATCAGGAACAGCACCAGCTCCAACTGGGCCGGTTACGCCGCGACCGGTACGACGTTCACCAGCGTCTCCGCGAGCTGGGTGCAGCCGGCGGTCAGCTGCTCCAGCTCGACCACGTACTCGTCGTTCTGGATCGGCATCGACGGCGACGGCAGCAACTCCGTGGAGCAGACGGGCACCGAGGCGGACTGCTCCAGCGGCCGGGCGGTCTACTCGTCCTGGTACGAGATGTACCCGGCGTACCCGGTGAACTACAGCAACGCGGTGAGCGCGGGTGACCACTTCACCTCCACGATCACCCGCAGCGGCACCTCGTACACGCTCACCCTCACGGACACCACCAAGGGCTGGACGAAGACCACCAAGAAGACCCAGAGCGGTCTGTCCAACGCGTCCGCCGAGGTCATAGCCGAGGCGCCGTCCAGCTCCACCGGCGTGCTGCCGCTGTCGAACTTCGGCACCGCGAACTTCACCAACGCCACCGCCAACGGCCAGGCCATCGGCAACTACTCGCCCGACAAGATCAACATGGCCTCGGGCAGCACCACCAAGGCGACGACCTCCGCGCTGAGCGGCGGCGAGAACTTCTCGGTCGCCTTCAACCACAGCTGAGCCACGGCTCCTACTCCGACGGCACGGCTTCCGTTACGACGGCACGGCCCCGGGCACGCTACGGCGTCCCGGGGCCGTGCCGGTCCGTGTGCGGTGCTTCGCCAGGAATGACGGACAAGTACGAGAGAATGTCAGTAGTCGGTGAGATCCACGATCACATCGCAGTGCGGATCGCCGTCGGACGGCTGGTGCAGGTGCTCGTTCGCCAGGAACGCAGGAGACACCAGCGCACCGGTCAGACCGGGTCCCGTCTTGCTGACCAGCACGTCGACACCGTAGGTGCGGTCTCGCTCGGGGGAGCGGAAGTACAGGCGGATACGGTCGTCACCCGTGATGACCGCTCCGATGAACAGAGGCTTCCACGACACATGTGTGGAGGTGAAGGAGTCGGTCAGTTCACGCAGGCGCTCGATGGCCGCTTTCTCGGCGCCTGATTCAGAAGAGTTCACAGTTCGGCCCATGCTGGACACTTGTCCCCCGGCTGATTGTGGCAGTACGCGGTGATGACCCCGATCTTCTGACCTCGGCCGGCATCATAGTGGCCATCCGCAGTCTTCCTTGTGTACTGCACGACCACGGTGAACTTCACCTGCCGTGGCCTGGGGACACCTGTTTCGAACTCGACGCCGTCGTACTCCAAGTGGCCGTGATGGTCGTTCCGGTCTACGCGACCGCGCAGAGCCGCGTAGCGGGTGGCGCACTTCTTGATGTCGTGTCGGCCGGTGAAGTGCTGCCAGCCCAGCGCGGAGTTGCCGTAGCGGGCGACGATGTGTCTGCCCTCCGGGTCGTTCACCTGGCACTTGACCCGCTTGTCCCAGGATGCCCCCGCAAACATCGAGCGCGGGCGGTGCATCACGACTCCGCGAGTCGCCGTCTCCCCCTGCCGAGGTGATTGTGCTCGATCGCATGCCCGTAGCCTCCCCGCCGCCTTTCACTCAACTCGCCCTGAGCCGTGCCAGGAACTCCGGAACCCCTTCGACCCGGCGGTACGGCTCGAAGGCGGGCGCGAGTTCACGCACCAGGGTGACGCAGCGGGGAGCGCCGATGCGGGTGGCCAGGTCGAGCGATTCCCCGGTGACGGCGAGGGCCTGCTCGATGTCGTTTGCCTCCAGACATCCCCTGGCCTGGTAGGTCAGGAAGATTCCCCGGGTCTTGTCGCGGGCGCGGGGCAGCAGGGCGATGCCCTCGGCGATCCGGGCGCGGGCCTCGGCGGTGCGGCCGAGGTCGAGCAGGCACTGCCCGGAGTCGACGGCGAGGTCGGCCGGGCTCATCCACGCGCACCAGCTCGGCGCGGGGTCGGCCGCCCCGGCCGCGAGGGCGGACTCGGCCGCCGACAGATCGCGGTGGCAGTCGGCACGCTCACCCAGGGCGGCATGGGCCCGGGCCCGGCGCAGGAACAGCAGCGACCGGGCGGTGGGGTGCCGGGTGCCGGACAGGGCGTGGCCGAGCTGGTCGACGGAGACCTTCGGCTCGCCCAGCCAGTTCGACTGGTAGGCGAAGTCCGAGAGCACCCCGGCCCCGTGGTCGCGGTCCCCGGCGGCGTGCGCGGACTGGAGGGCGGCTCCCCAGAGCTTGCCGGCCGCCCAGTGCCGGCCCTGGTCGAAGCGGTACCAGCCGCAGGTGGTGGCCAGATTCGCCGCGAGCAGATGAAGCCGGCGGCCGGTGTCCTCGTCGTAGCGCCCGCCCTCGATCAGCTCGGTCGTGGTGGCGAGGTGCGCGTCCAGCAGCCGGACGGTGTGCTGCCGCTGTTCGGTGGGCAGGGCCGTCAGCCGCCCGCTGGTCTCCTCCAGCCAGTCCACGAGTTCCGCGTCCACGCGCTTGCCGCCAAGCGCCGAGGACAGGCGTTCGGGTTCGACGGTGGCCCACTGGGCGGCGAGTCCGGCCAGGGAGATCGCGCTGTAGGTCATGAAGGTGCGGCGGTCCATGAGGGCCCTCTGTGCATCGTGGAGTGCTTGGACGGTGTAGGCGGACTTCAGTGGCAGCGGCTCGTCGCGCCCGGGAAGCCAGTACGGCCAGTCGTACGCCGCCGTCTCCGCGAGCGGGACGCCGAAGACCTCGGCGATCAGGAGCTGGGAGTCGTGGTTCGGCGTCTTGCGCCCGTTCTCCCATCGGCTGACGGCCGCCTTGTCGGCACCGGAGCGCAGACCGTGACCGCGGGCGGTCTTGTCGAGAAGGGCGGCGAGGCCGCTCTGGGACAGGCCGCGCAGTTCACGCGCGTACGCGAGGGGGTGCCGGATCGGGTCGTCCACGGGTCAATCCCATCATCGACGGTGACGGGGAGCCTACCGTCAGCGACGACGGGACGACCCCGGGACAACGGGCAATTCCTTTTCGAATCAATCGAGTTGGGCTGTACTCGGCACACGCCGAAGAACTTCCTCCACGAAACGGAAGGAGTCTGCCCATGAAGCGACGCGCAGCGGTCATCGGTCTCGGTCACCAGGCCATCGAAGACCATTTGCCCGGCCTGCTCGGCTCTGGCCGGGCTGAACTCGTCGCCATCTGCGACAACGATCCAGGCATCCTGCACGACCGCGAAAGCCGGTTCCGGGTAGCCGCGTTCACCCGGGCCGACGATCTGCTGGACGCCGTACGGCCGGATTTCGTCATCGTCGCGGTCCCGCACCACGCCGGCCGCGCGGTGATCGAGGACTGCGCCCGTCGGGGTGTGCACGTGATGAAGGAAAAGCCGTTCGCCACCTCGCTCACCGAGGCCCGCGAACTCGCCGAGATCTGCCAGGAAGGCCGAGTGGAGCTGATGGTGACCCTCCAACGTCGGTTCGACCCGATCTACACCAGCGTGCTGGGCCTGCTCGATCAGATCGGCACCCCGTTCCTGATCGACGGCCGGTACACCTTCCACACTGACAACCCCGGCGCCGGATGGCGCGGCGATGTCGGACAGGCCGGGGGCGGCTGCATCATCGACATGGGCTACCACCTGATCGATCTGCTTCTGTGGTACTTCGGTCTGCCCAGCCGAATCCTGGCCGAGTTCTCCGCGACCGCCGTGCCCGAGGTCGGGTACGACGCCGAGGACACCGCCGTCATCCAGCTCGGCTACGACCACGACCTGTACGGCTCGCTGCTGCTCTCACGCTGGGCTGCGCCGAAGTCCGAACGGCTGCACGTCGTCGGCACCCGCGGTGCGGTGCTGTTGACGAAGGGGCGGGCACAGCGCCTCGACCTGGCCGGTGCGCTCGTGGAGGAGCTGACCCGTTCGCACGCTCCGACGAGTGCCGCGACCGCGCAGATCGACTATTTCTGCCGGGTCCTGGACGGCGTCCGCCCCAACGTCTTCGGCCCTGCACAGCACCTCGCACACGCCGCCTTCATCGCCTCCTGCTACGAGTCCAAAACGGCAGGGCGCTACATCGACCCGAAGGAGATGCTGTGACCTCCACCCTCGCCCTGCTCGGCGGCGAACCCATGGTCATCGCGGCCGGTCCGCACTTCACGTGGCCGCCGATCGACGACACCACGAGGGCCAGGATCGTCGCCCAGCTGGATGCGGCGGTCTCGATCCCCGGGCGGTCCGGCATCGTCGCGGAACTGGAGGAGGGCCTCAAGGCGTACTTCGGCGTACGGCACGCCGTCACCACCAGCTCCGGCACTGCCGCCCTGCACGCCGCCTACGCCGCCGCCGAGATCGGCGCCGGAGACGAGGTGATCGTGCCTGCCTGGACCTTCCACGCCACCGCCTCCCCGCTGTTCCATCTCCGCGCGGTGCCGGTGCTGTGCGAGACCGGCCCGAACGGCAATATCGACCCCGCGAGGGTGGAGGAACTCATCACTCCGCGTACCCGGGCGCTGATGGTCACCCACCTGTGGGGTCGTCCCGCCGGCATGGCCCGTCTCGCCGCCATTGCCGATGCGCATGGCCTGATGCTGCTTGAGGACGGCTCGCACGCTCACGGCGCCGGGATCCACGGCCGCAAGGTCGGCACGTTCGGCCTGGCCTCGGCGTTCTCGCTCAACGGTCCCAAGCCGCTGTCCGGTGGGGAGGGCGGGTTCGTGCTGACGGACGACGACGACACGTACTACCGGGTGCTGACGTTCGCCCACTACAACAAGCGGTGCAGGGCAGAGATCCCGGAGGATCATCCGCTCACCCGGTACGCGGTCACCGGCTCCGGCCTCAAACTTCGCATCCACCCCCTCGCCGCGGCCCTGGCCACCGACCAGCTCGCCCGCCTCGACGGCTACCTCGCCGGTCGGGCTGAGATCGCCCGCTATCTCAGCGAGCACCTGACCCGGATTCCCGGCCTGGAGGTCACAGAGACACCCGAAGGAGTGGTGCCGTCCTGGTACGCCTTGACCGTCACCTATCGGCCCGACGAACTCGGCGGCCTGTCCCTCGAACGATTCCACCAGGCCCTGACCGCCGAGGGTGCGACCGAGTTCGACCGGCCCGGATCCACCGGTCCGCTGCACGAACTGCCGCTCTACCAGCACCCCGACCCGCTGTTCCCCTGGCACCCGGACCACCACCGCCGATACCCGCCCGGGTCCTTCCCCGTCGCCGAGCATGCCTACCGTCACACGATCAAGCTCCCGGTCTGGCACCGTGAGCAGGATCTCGCGCTGGCCGAGCTGTACGTGCGCGCGGCCCGCAAGGTGAGTGACCACCACAAGGAGCTGCTGTCATGACCGATATCTCTCCCGATTTCCTGGCCGGGCTGGTCGGGGACGCGCGTGCGGGCGGTGTCAACGGGTTCGTGGTCGGTGCGGTCGTCGCCGATGCCGGCCGGGTGCTGTTGCTTCGGCGCAGGCCGGACGACTTCCTGGGGGGCCTGTGGGAGATCCCGTCCGGCAAGGTTGAGGAGGGCGAGACCCTCCTGGAGGCCCTGCACCGGGAGACCGTGGAGGAGACCGGCCTGGCCGTCCGCCAGGTGGACGGCTACGTCGGCCACTTCGATTACGTCGGCAGCGGCGGCGGCACCACCCGGCAGTTCAATTTCGCCGTTACCGTCGAGCGGACCGGACCCGTCGTCCTGACCGAGCACGACGCCCATCGATGGGCCCAGCCCACCGATCTTCCCCCGGTCAGCGAGGCGGTCCGCGGCCTGATCAACTACTGAACGCCGCTGGCGCTTTATGCGCACGGCCACGTCCTTGCCGCCCAGCCCGGCTTGTAGTCCTCGTGCGGGGTGCCCCGTTCCCACACCGTCTCGAAGGCCGTGTTCACGAGATCCAGCACAGCCGGCTCCGTGTTCCATTCCCGGTCCACCACGTCCCCGTGTAGTCGGTCACCGGCTCGGAGACGACGCGGGCGCGGCGCATCACGACCCCGCGAGCCGCCGTCTCACCCACGAGGTCCCGCCAGGATCCCCACCAGCCAGGCAAGTTGGCGGGATCACCGGCATAGCGGTGCCCCGCTCGCCAGCGGGCGAACTCGGGGCCGTCCGGGGTGTACAGGTCCCGCATCTCCAGGTGCACGGCGGAGCGCCGTGCCTGTGCCAGTCCTTTGCGGACGGGGTACTTCACCGTTGCCGCCCTCCGGTCGCGGAGCGTAACTAGGCTGGTGTCGTCCAGGCGTTTCAAGGGCCGCACGGCGAATGGGGCTGCCAGTATGACCGCAACCTCCACCGACTTCCTGGCCAATCTGGTCGGGGACGCGCGCGGACTGTGTCACCGGATTCGTGGTCGGCGCTGTCGTCAGCGACGTCGGCCGGGTCCTGTTGCTTCGGCGCAGGGCGGGTGACTTCCTGGGTGACCTGTGGGAGTTGCCCTCAGGCAAGGTCGAGGAGGGGGAGACGGCTCCTGGAGGCCCGTGCCGGGAGGCTGCGGAGGAGACCGGACCCGTCGTCCTGACCGAGCACGATGCCCCTCGGCGGGCCCTGCCCGGCGACCTGCCTCCGGTCAGCGACGCGGTCCGCGAGCTGATCAGCCGCTGATCGCGCGGTTCGAGAACTCATTGCTCAGTCGGGTCTCACCTACGAAGCACTGGCGAAAGCTGTTCGCCAGGTCGCAGCCGAGTGCGGCGTGACGTTGGGCACCAACAAGGGCATGATCCGGCACTGGCTCAACGGGGTCGTGCCGCAGGGGACGACCCCGCGGTTCCTCGCCGTGGCACTGTCCCGGCGGGTCGGGCGCCTGCTCACGCCAGCCGATCTCGGACTGCCGACCCCGGACGCGGCAGCGGATGACACCATGGGGCTGTCCCTTGAGGCAGACCCGATCGATGTCCTGCTGCCGATGTGGAGGGCCGAATTGGACCGGCGTACCTTCCTCACCGCCTCCGCCTACTCGGCGGCCGCCGCGGCCCTGCCCCTCGACCACGTACAGGAGATCGCGGACCGCACCACGGCCGCGCGCACCGGCCACGTCGTCGGCATGGCCGAAGTACGTGCCGTGAGGGACATGATCAGGATGTTCTCCGAGATGGACGAACGCCACGGTGGTCAGCACGGCCGCTCCGCCCTCGTCCAGTACCTACGTGACGATGTCGCCCCCCTGTGCCGCGCACGCTTCCGCGACGCGGAGATGCGCCGGCACATGCTCTCCGCCGCCAGCCGGGGCGTGCACCTCCTGGGCTGGAAGTCGTACGACGCCGGGCAACAAGGGCTCGCCCAGCGGTACTACCTCCAGTCCTACGCGCTCGCCGTCGAGTCCGGCATCACCGGACACGACGGCTTCATCATGCGGACCATGGCCATGCAGGGCCTCAAGCTCCACCGTCCCGAGCACTGTCAGGGCCTCGCCGAGACCGGACTCGACCGAGCCAAGGGCAAGGTCGACAACGCGACCGAAGCCCTCTTCCGCGTCGTCCACGCACACACGCTCGCCAAGGGCGGTCGGCGACGCGCCGCACTGGTCGAGGCCGACCGGGCACGCGAACTCCTCACCGCTGATCAGGGTGACGAGACGCCGTTCTGGGCACTCGCCTGGGGGCCGCCCGCCGCCTCCGTCTACTCCCGCACCGCCAAGGTCTACGAAACGCTCGGGGACTACCGTGCGGCAGCCGACCAATACGCCCGAGCGGCAACGGCCCGCCCCGCCACAACCTACGCGCGCATCGTCTCCCTCGACCTCGTCGCCGGTGCGGAGATGCAGCTGAAGCGCGGCAGGATCGAGGAGGCGTGCCAGACCTGGCACCGGGCCATCGACCACATGGACGGCGTGCAGTCCGTCCGCACCCGCAAAGCCGTCAAGAACATGCGCAAAGACCTTTCCCGATTCCGTGCCCGCGGGGTGCGCTGCGCGGCGGAACTCGACGAGCGTGCGATCGACTTCCTCAGGCCCTAGGAGTACCGGTTCCCGGCCGAGGCGGGGCTGCGGACCAAAGCCTCTCACCGGGCACCCGAACGACCGCCAGGCAGAGAAGCAGAAGCGTGCGCGCCGGCTTTGGGACAGCTCCACGAGTTCGCGCCTCAAGCGCGGCGCCCACCCGGGGAGTTGCCGCACAGAACAGTGCTCCAGGTGCCGCACTCGCCGTGCGGCACCACGGGCGGCTACGCCAGCGGGATCTCCGCCCAGACCGTCTTGCCGACGACGCGCTCGCGCACGCCCCAGGTCCGGGACAGGGCGTCCACGACGATCAGACCCCGGCCGTGTTCGTCCTCGAAGGCGGCGCGGAGCATCTGCAGATGCCGTTCGCCCCGGGTGTCGCTCACCTCGATGCGCAGCGTGTCCTCCTCCGGCAGCAGCGTCAGCCGCAGTTCGAAGTCACGGCCCGGTACGCGACCGTGGGTGACGGCGTTGGTCGCCAGCTCGGAGGCGAGGAGCTGGGCGGTGTTGTTCAGCGGCCCGTCGTAGGGGTAACCCCAGGTGTCCAGTGAGGTTCCGGTGAGCCGTCGGGCCAGTCGGGCGCCGCGTGGGGTGGCGCTGAGCCGTTGGGTCAACTCTTTCAGGGGGGTGGAGATTTCCAGATTCACAACACCGAGCGTGGCCGGTTCTCCCTACGCTGACCAGGAGAAGCCCGGCGACTCTGCGTAGTCGTACGGGTACGAGTCGACGCGTGTACGGAGAGAGCGGAGGACGGAGTGGTAGACGAACAAGAGCGGCGGCCGGACACTCCTGGGCAGGAGAACGGGGCGGCAGGTGTCTTCGCCATGGTGGGCAAACAGTTGAAGCTGTTGCGGGAACGGGCAGGGTTCAGTCAGGCGGAGTTCGGCCTGCTGGTCCGCTACGGCCCGGACCACATCTCGGCCATGGAGCGGGGGGTGCGGACCCCGCGGCCGGACTTCCTCGTCAAGGCGGACCCCATCCTCAAAGCCGACGGGATGCTGATCGCGGTCATCCCCGACGTGGAGGACGCGATGCGGAGGGCGCGGACTCGTCACCCCGACTGGTACCGGGACCATGCCGCGACTGAGGCGGAAGCGGAGGAGCTGCACCACTACAGCAACCACGTTGTGCACGGGCTGTTGCAGACCGAGGCACACGCGCGGGTTGTATTCGCCAAGCGGCGACCGTTTCTCAACGAGGAGACCATCGAGAAACGAGTGGCCGACCGCATCTCGCGTCAGCAGGTCTTCGAGCGCTGGCCCGCGCCCATCGTCAGCTACATCCTCGAAGAGGTGGTGCTCGACCGGCCGATCGGCGGGCGGAGGGTCCATGCCGATCAGCTGCGCCACCTATTGGCCCTGGGGGATAGGCAGAACATCGAGATCCAGGTGATGCCGACCAAAGTGGAGGAACATCCCAACCTGGGCAGCGCGTTCAACCTTCTGGTACCGAAAGGACATGAGCAGGTGGCGTACCTGGAGGCACAAGGTCATCCACAGTTGATCACCGCTCGGGAAGAGGTCCGGAAGATCGCCGACCGCTATGGGATCATGCGCGCGATGGCGCTAACTCCCAAGCAATCCCGCGCCCTGATCGCGGAGAAAGTGGACAAGCTATGAGCACCGAGAGCCTGGCCTGGTTCAAGTCCAGCTACAGCGACGGTGAAGGCGGCGACTGCGTCGAACTCTCCTACGCCTGGCGCAAGTCGAGCTTCAGCGGTGGCGCGGGCGGCGACTGCGTCGAGGTGGCCGAGCACCCCACCGCCATCCACATCCGCGACTCCAAGCGCCCCACCGCCCCCCACCTCACCGTCCGTCCCACCACCTGGGCCGCCTTCCTCGACGCGGAGAAGACGGAGAGGGCATGAGCACCGAGAACCGGACATGGTTCAAGTCCAGCCACAGCGGCGGCGCGGGCGGCGAGTGCGTCGAACTCTCCTACGCCTGGCGCAAGTCGAGCTACAGCAGTGGTGAGGGCGGTGAATGCGTCGAGGTCGCCGAACACCCCACCGCCATCCACATCCGCGACTCGAAACTTCCCGCCGCTCACCTCACTGTTCGCCCCTCCACCTGGGCATCCTTCTTGCAAGTTGCCCAAGTACACGCGAGGTGAGCGATTGACGGGTCGGCGAGGGGATGGGACCGGTACCGTACGGGGCGTTCTGTCCGCAACCAAATGCCGGGGAACCGTCCGGGACCGGATCGGTAACGCCCGCTCATAGCCTGCCTTTCCACCCTCGCCGACTTCGTCATCCGAGCAGAGGTATGAAAGAAGACAACGACGTCAGCCGGATCTTCGTGCTGAACCCGGATCCACGCCTCCTCAGGGAGGCACACCGGGCCGGTGTACAAGTGCGGGCGGCCTGGGCCGACACGCACGACGAGTCCGCGCTGCGGCCCCTCCTGAAGGAGGCCGCGGCGGCCGGGCTGTTCGTCAACCCCGCACGCTCGCTGCGGCTGCTCGCGGACCCGGACGCCGTACAGCGCCTCGTCCGGGACAACCGGCTGTCGCCGGACGCCGGGGCGGTCTCCGGCGCGCCCCGGCTGACCGTGGAGACACTGAGCGTGCACGGCATGCACCAGACCGTGGGGATCACGGCCCGGATGCCGTACGGCCTGCTCACCCCGGCCCCGTTGACGGAGGACACCGCGGCGGAGGTACGGGCCGTGGTGACCGCGCTCCTCGACCTGACCGGGTACCAGTACGGGCCCGCCCACACCGGGGTCACCCTGACCCGGCAGGGCCCGGTGATCACCGGCTGCCGGGCGGGGCTCGGGGACGATCCGGTCCCCGAACTCCTCAGAGTGGCCGGGGGATTCGACCTGGCCGCCGGGGCCGTACGGGTACTGGCCGGAAAGCTCGTGGAGGTCGTCCGGCCGGAACGATTCGCCGCCGCGGCCGAATCGAGCCGGCCACCGGGTCCTGGGCAGCCGATCCCGGGTGTCCGGTTCGTGCCGCCGCAGGGCGGCCGCTGCCCCGGGCACTTCGTGGTGCACGCCGACTCACCGGCGGCCGCCGCCCAGCGGGTGACCTCGCTGGGCGAACTGGTCGCGGGCGAGGCGAGCTGATCCGGAGCCGCCGGGACCGGATCGGTAACGAAACGGTACGAGGGCGCCTCACTGTTGATACGTCGCCGGAAGAAGGACGACGACGCCAGCGACGTCAACAGGAGGCGGAGCCAGGATGCTGAAGTTCTCGATCCTCGGGGCACTACAGGTCCGTACCGTGTCCGGCCCGGCGGAGATCAGCGGCGACCTCCAGCGCACCCTCGTACAGACGCTGCTGGTCAGCGAGGGGCAGCCGGTCTCCGGGGAGAGCCTGGTCGAGGAGATGTGGGGCGAGGCCGTACCCGACAACCAGGCCAACGCCCTCCAGGCGCATGTGAGCAGGCTCCGGCGGAAGTTGAAGGCCCTGGAACCGGGGCGTCCGGTATCTCGGGTGACGATTCATCCCTCCGGTTACCGGCTGACCGTGGACGAGGGCGAGATGGACGCCGCCGAGTTCGTACGGACCGTACGGGAGGCGGAGACGGCGTCCCCGTACGACGCGGAGGGCACCGCCCGGATGCTGGGGCAGGCGCTCGCGCTGTGGCGGGGGCCGGTGTTCGGCGGGTTCCCCGGCGGGACCCTGTGCCAGCTCGCCGGCGCCCGGTACGAGGAGTACCGGATGCGGGCCATGGAGCTGCGATTCGACGCGGAACTGCGGCTGGGACAGCATGCGGCGGTGCTCGCGGAACTGGCCGAGGCGCACACCCACTACCCGCTGCGCGAACGGTTCTGCGAGCAGCTGATGATCGCCCTGTACTGCTCGGGGCGGCAGGCGGACGCGCTCGACGTGTTCCGCCGGATGCGCCGTCAGCTCGACGAGGAACTCGGCATCCAGCCCTCGCCCGCGCTGCGCCGGGTGGAGAGCGCGATCCTGCGGCACGATCCCGCGCTCGTCAGGGATGCGCGTTCGACCCTCCTCCAGATCGCCTGAGGTGGTTAGCCTGTTCGCCAGGACCGAGGAAGACCCCAGGTAGCCGGAATCACCTCCTCCGTGTTGCTCGTTCGGGTACAACCTAGGGTGGTCCCGAACATCTCGGGCCGGGCGGCGCGGCGGGGCGGAGGGGACGGGTTCGTGGAATCGGCGGCATCCGGTCGTCCTGTCGTGCGCTTCAACATCCTCGGCTCGCTCGAAGGCTGGTGCGGGGAGCGCCGGTTGAGGCTGGGCAGTCCGACCCAGGAACGGGTGCTGGTCACCCTGCTGCTCGAACCCGGCCGCATGGTGCCGATGGCCCGGCTGATCGCGGCGGCCTGGGACGACGAGCCGCCCCAGACCGCGAGTCACCAGATCCGCAAGTGCGTCGCGGCCCTGCGGACCCATATCCCGGACGGCGCCGCCCTGATCGTCACCGATGGCGCCGGGTACCGCGCCGTGCTGGGTGAAAACCAGCTGGATCTCTACGAGTTCACCGAGCGGTCACGACAGGCCAGGCAGGCGGTGGCGGCCGGACGGCCCGAGGAGGCCGTCGGACATCTGCGTTTCTGCCTGGAGCTGTGGCGGGGCCCGGTGATGGCGGGCGCCGGGGGATCGGTGATCAGCGGGGCCTCGGCGGCACTCGAAGAGCGTCACATGGCGGTCGCCGAGCAGTACTTCGAACTCCAGCTGGAGCTGGGCCAGTCCGCCGAACTGGTCGGGCCGCTGCGCGAGTTGGTCACCGCGCACCCGCTGCGGGAGACCCTGCGCGGCCGGCTGATGCTGGCGCTGTACCGGGCCGGGCGGCAGGCCGAGGCGCTGGAGGAGTTCGGGCGGGTGCGCGACCTGCTGGTGGAGGAGCTGGGCATCGACCCGGGCGCCGAACTCACCCGGCTCTACGAGGCGATCCTGCGCGACAGCCCCGAAGTGGCCGCCCGGGTACCGCAGTCGGTGGCCGACCGCGCCGCTCTGCTGGTGCCCGTGCCCTACGCCACCCAGACCTCCGGCACCGAGCCCGCGCCCTGCACGCTGCCCTACGACCTGCCGGACTTCACCGGCCGGGACGAGGAGCTGGCCCGGCTGGTCACCGTGGGCTGCGCGCCCGCCACCGGCGGCACCCGGATCGTCGGCGTGGACGGCATGGGCGGCAGCGGCAAGACCGCGCTCGCGGTGCACGCGGCGCATCTGCTGGCCCCCGAGTATCCCGACGGGCAGCTCTTCGTGGACCTGCGCGGCTTCAGCCCCGGCGAGAAGGCCCAGGAACCCGGCGCCGTACTGCACTCCTTACTGCACACCCTGGGCATACCGGACGATCGAATACCGGACGATCTGGAGCGTCGTACCACGTTCTGGCGAACCGTTTCCGCCCAGCGGAAGCTGCTCCTCCTGCTCGACAACGCCGCCGACGCCGCCCAGGTGCGGCCGCTGCTGCCGGCCTCCGAGGACTGCCTCGCCATCGTCACCAGCCGGGTGCGGATGCTCGACCTCGACGGCTCGGAGTGGCTGTCGCTGGGGCTCCTGTCGCCCGGTGACAGCACCACCCTGCTGACCCGGATGCTGGGCTTCGAGCGCACCGCCGCCGAGCCCCGGGCCGTGGACCGGCTGGCCCGGCTGTGCGGGGGGCTGCCGCTCGCCCTGCGGATCACCACCGCGCGGCTGCGCAACCGGCCCCGCTGGACCGTGCAGTACCTGGTGGACCGGCTCGCCGACGAGACCCGGCGGCTGCGCGAGCTGAGCGCCGGGGAGCGCAGCGTGGAGGCCACGCTGCGGCTGTCGTACCAGGCCATGGACGAGGACCAGCGGGCCGCCTTCCGGCTGCTCGGGCTGCACCCCGGCAGCGCCATCGACGTGCCCTCCGCCGCGGCGCTGCTCGGCACCGACGGGCATGACGCGGAGGACCTCCTGGAGTGCCTCCTGGACGCGCATCTGCTGGAGCAGCACGAGGCGGGTCTGTACGGCTTCCACGATCTGGTGCGCACCTACGCGCTCAGCGTGCGCGAGGTGGAGGACGACGAGGAGTCCGCCGTCGAGCGGCTCGTGGCGTACTACATCCAGAGCACGGACCGGGCCTGCGAGACCCTCTTCCCGGGCCGCAACCGCTACGGCGAGGCCCCGGCCGAGAGCGATCCCGCGCTGCCCCGGCTGGACGACGGCGAGCAGGCGCTGCGCTGGTTCGACCGGGAGTACGAGGCGCTGCTCGCGGTGGTCGCGCAGGCCGGCACGCAGGGGCTGCACCGCCCGGCCGCGCTGCTCGCCCGCAATCTGCTCTTCTACCTCGATCTGCGGGGCCGGTACGAGGAGTTCCGGATCGTCGGCCGGATCGGGGTGGCCGCGTGCCGCCAGCTGAACGACGACGCGCTGCTCGGGATCAGCCTGTGCAATCTGGCCGTGGCGCACTGGTGGCTCGGCGACTTCCAGGACGGCATCACCACCGCGCAGGAGGGGCTGGAGCTGTCCCGGGGCAGCGATCCGCGCTCCGAGGCGATCTGCCTGGACGTGCTCGGGCTGCTGCACGGCTCCCTCGGCAACTTCGGGGAGGCGCGCGTGTATCTGGACCAAGGCATCGCGCTGCACCGGGAGTTGGGTCTGTCGCGGATGGAGGCGCAGGCGCTGGTCAATCTCGCCACCGTGCAGATCTGGACCGGGCACTACGCGGAGGGCGCGCGCAACGCGGCCCGCGCGACCGAGCTGAACCGGCGGCTGGGGGAGCGCAACAACGAGATCCACTCGCTGACCTTCCTCGCCCTCGCGCATCTCGGCACCGGGGAGGACGAGCGGGCGCGGGCCTGTCTCGCGCAGGCGCTGGAGCTGTGCGACGAGTCCCGCAAGCCGGCCAATGTGGCGGTCGTCCTGGCCCATTGGGCGCGGGTCTGCCAGCGGCTCGGTGATCTGCGCTCGGCCGCGGAGCACGCCGAGCGGGCGCTCGATCTGGTCTCGGCGGAGGGCACGGCGCTGCGGCAGGCGACGGTGTCCAACGTGGTCGGCCTGGTCCACCTGCGCAGCGGCGCCCCCGAGCGGGCCATGGAACTCCACGGCCAGGCCCACGAACTGGCGTCCCGCCACGGCTACCGCATCGAGATCGCCCACGCCCTGCACGGAATGGCGGAGGCCGCGCAGGCCCTGGACGACGAGAAGACAGCCAACCACCACCACACGGAGGCCCGGGCCCTGTACGACGCCATGGGCGTGACGGAGGCGGGCCGCCGACTGTAGTGCCGGTGGCCTGCGGCCCGCTGTGGCCGTGACCGGCGACCTGCGGCTCCGGCCGTCCGTCCTGCGGCTCCGGGCGTCGCTTCGTGCCTCCCGCCGTCCGCCCTGCGCCTCCCGACGCCCACCTTGCGATCTCTGGCTCCCTGTCCCCGGGCCGCGGCTTCCGGTCTCGGCTCCCGGCTCCGATCCGCGGTCTCTGGTTCCCTGTCTCCGGGCTGCGGCTTCCGGTCTCGGCTCCCGGCTCCGATCCGCGGTCCCTGATTCCCGGTCTCCGGCTTCCGGCCCCTGACCTTCGGCTTCGGGCTTTCGGCCCCCGGTTTCCGGCCTGCGGCTTCCGGTCCCGACTTCCTGCTCCCGGCCTCCGGCCGGCCCCTGGGCCCCGGCCTTCGGCTCCCGGCTTCCGACCTGCCCCTGGGCCCCGGCCTTCGGCTCCCGACCTGCCGGTTCCCAGTCCCCGGTTCCCAGTTCCCAGTCCCCGGTTCCCAGTTCCCAGCTCCGGGCCTGCGGCTCCCTTCCCCCGGTCTGCGGCCTGCGTCCTCGGCCCGTGGTCCGCAGCCCCGACTCCCGGCCTGCGGCTTCCGGCCCCCGGGTCTCCGGCTCCCGGTCCCGGGTCTTCTGCTTCCGGTGGCCGGTGGCCGGTGGCCGGTGGCCGGTGGCCGGTGGCCGGTCTGTGGTCCCCGGTCCCCGACTCCCGGTCTCCGACCGGTGGTTCCCGGTCTGTGGCCTCCGGTTCCGGGCCTCCGGCTTCCGGCCCCGGCCCCGGTCTTCGGCTCCCGGTCCCGGGTCTTCTGCTTCCAGTCGCCGGTCGCCGGTCGCCGGTCTGCGGCCCGTGGTCCGTGGTCCGCAGTCCCCGACTCCCGGTCGCCGACCGGTGGTTCCTGGCCTGCGGCCTCCAGTCCAGGGCCTCCGGCCTCCGGCCCCCGGGCTCCGGGTCTGCGGCTCCCGGTCCTGGGTCTTCTGCGTCCGGTCGCCGGTCCGCAGTCCACGGCTCCCGGTCCCGGGTCTTTTGCTTCCGGTGGCCGGTCGCCGGTCGCCGGTCGCCGGTCTGCGGCCTGTGGTCCCCGGTCCCCGACTCCCGGTCGCCGAACGGTGGTTCCCGGTCTGTGGCCTCCGGTTCCGGGCCTCCGGCTTCCGGCCCCGGCCCCGGTCTCCGGCTCCCGGTCCCGGGTCTTCTGCTTCCAGTCGCCAGTCGCCAGTCGCCAGTCGCCAGTCGCCAGTCGCCAGTCGCCAGTCGCCGGTCGCCGGTCGCTGGTCTGAGGCCCGTGGTCCGCAGTCCCCGACTCCCGGTCGCCGACCGGTGGTTCCTGGCCTGCGGCCCCCGGTCCCGGGCCTCCGGCTTCCGGCCCCCGGGCTCCGGGTCTGCGGCTCCCGGTCCTGGGTCTTCTGCTTCCGGTCGCCGGTCGCCGGTCGCCGGTCGCCGGTCGCCGGTCGCCGGTCGCCGGTCGCCGGTCGCCGGTCTGCGGCCCGTGGTCCGTGGTCCGCAGTCCCCGACTCCCGGTCTCCGATCGGTGGTTCCTGGCCTGCGGCCTCCAGTCCCGGGCCTCCGGCCTCCGGCCCCCGGGCTCCGGGTCTCCGGCTCCCGGTCCCGGGTCTTCTGCTTCCGGTCGCCGGTCCGCAGCCTGCGTCCCCGGTCTGTGGTCCGCGGTCCACGGCTCCCGGCCCTGAGTCTCCGGTCTCCGGCCCCCTCCCCGGCCCCGGTCCCCTCTCCGGCCCCGGTCTCTGGCCCCGGCCCCGGTTCGTACGGCCTCGGCCCCGGTTCGTGCGGCGCCGGTCTCCGGTTCGTTCGGCGCCGGTCGGTGTTGAGTTCGGGTGGATACGCCAACGGCACCGGTGGGTGCGGGGACCGGCCGGTGCCGTTGGGGTGGTCGCGTGGGGGGAAGCGGGGAGTGGGGGGCCGCTGCGGCCGTGCGCTGTTCCGTCGACGGGATCAGGAGCGGACGAAGCCCGGACCGTGGTCGTCGGAGGCCTGGACGGAGTGGTTGTCGCCCTGCACCACGGCCTGGTGCAGCCCGTTGCCGGGCAGCGCGGCGGCGATGCCCAGGGCGAGGACGCCCGCGCCCGCCAGGGCCGCCAGAGCCGTCTTCGTACGCAGTGCGATGGAACGCATGTGCAACCCCTTGTGAGAGACGGACCGGGTTCCGGTCGCCGGGCTCTCCCGGCGCCACGACCGATATTTGGGGGAAGCGGTCCCAGTGCCGTCCCCGCTGGTTACCGGGGCCGGGGAGGACGTCGGGACCCTTACTCGGCTGCGCAGGTCAGAACGGGTGTCGGGGCGGGTGTCAGACGGGTTTGACGACGCCGAGGAAGGCTTGTGCGACCCGCGCGACACCCTCGCCGAGCGTGTCGTCGGGCTCGCGGACGGTACGGAAAGCGAGCGTGAACCCCGCCCCCGCGAGCAGCCCGGCCACGTCCTCGGGGCGCCGCCGCCGGAAGTCCAGCGTGACCGGATGCCCCCAGGGGTTCGCCAGCCTGCGCGGCTCCGTGCCGGTCTGGAACGCCAGCAGCAGCCGCCCGCCGGGGGCCAGGACGCGGTACAGCTCGGCGAACAGCTCCGGGAGCCGCTCGTCGGGGGTGTGGATGGAGGAGTACCAGGAGACGGCGCCGGCGAGACCCCCGTCGGGCAGCGGGAGGTCCAGCATGGAGCCCTGCTCGAACCGCAGCCCGGGATGCTCACGGCGGGCCACGGCGAGCATCGCGGCGGAGAGGTCGAGACCGAAGGCGTCCACGCCCAGCGCGGCGAGGTGCCCGGTGACCGCGCCGGGACCGCAGCCGAGGTCCGCGACGGCCGCTCCGGGGCCCACCTGCTCCGCGAACGCGGCGAGCAGGGCGCGCTCCAGCGGCTTGTCGGCGAGGGGATTCGCGAAGTGCTCCGCGTAGTCCTCGGCGACGGTGTCGTAGAAGTCGCGGGTGGCGGTCAGGAAGTCCGGGGAGTCCTGAGTTTTGGTCATGCCCCGAAACGTAGTAGTTCGTGAACGAATCGCGAACCGCGGAAGAAATAGTTCCGTATACGGACCGTTCGCTCCGTCCGCCACGGACCGTCCGCGGAAAAGGCAGGAGCCCCGTTGCCGAAGACGGCGCGGGGCTCCTTGGGTACTGCTCTCAGGTTCTGCGATCAGGCAGTGATCAGACGGGGGTGACGTTCTCCGCCTGCGGACCCTTCGGGCCCTGCGTCACGTCGAAGGACACCTGCTGGTTCTCCTCGAGGGAGCGGAAGCCGCTGGCGTTGATCGCGGAGTAGTGAACGAAGACGTCGGGGCCGCCGCCCTCCTGGGCGATGAAGCCAAAGCCCTTTTCGGCGTTGAACCACTTAACGGTTCCGGTAGCCATAAGCCCTCCTTGGGCCCAAAAGGGTTGCCCTGCTCCAGAACCTGCCGGTGCGAAAACGTGCTGCACCACTGCATTCGTCTGAAAACGACGAGAGCCCGCGGTCACATGCTCCGCAGGCTCTGTACTGCAAGGGAAACCAAACTGCAACTTGCGGCGAGCCTAGCATGCAGGCAGCCGAAAGCAATAGAGGGCAAGATCACTTCACCCGGATGTTTGAAAGCCGGTAACCCGTTTGACGGTGGGGCCGGTCCGAGCACCGTACCAGCCGAGGGCTAGAGTCCCGCGATGTGGACATTTCTCGCACCCGGCCGCGCGTCGGCCACATCCAGTTCCTGAACTGCCTGCCCCTGTACTGGGGGCTCGCGAGAACCGGCACCCTCCTCGACTTCCAGCTGACCAAGGACACGCCGGAGAAGCTCAGCGAGCGGTTGATCCAGGGGGAGCTCGACGTCGCCCCGGTCACCCTGGTCGAGTACCTGAAGAACTCGGACGACCTGGTCGCCTTCCCGGACATCGCCGTGGGCTGCGACGGCCCCGTGATGTCCTGCGTGATCGTCTCCCAGGTCCCGCTGGAGCAGCTGGACGGCGCGAAGGTCGCCCTCGGCTCCACCTCCCGCACCTCCGTCCGCCTCGCACAGCTCCTGCTCGCCGAGCGGTACGGCGTCCAGCCCGAGTACTACACGTGTCCGCCCGACCTCGGCCTGATGATGCGGGAGGCCGACGCCGCCGTACTGATCGGCGACGCGGCCCTGCGCGCCAACCTGCACGACGGCCCGCGCTACGGCCTCGACGTGCACGACCTGGGCACGCTGTGGAAGGAGTGGACGGGACTGCCGTTCGTCTTCGCGGTGTGGGCGGCCCGGCGGGACTACCTGGAGCGCGAGCCGCTCATCACCCACCAGGTGCACCAGGCGTTCCTGGAGTCCAAGAAGATCTCCCTGGAGGAGGTCGACAAGGTCGCCGAACAGGCCGCCCACTGGGAGGCGTTCGACGCGGAGACCCTCGCCAAGTACTTCACCACCCTGGACTTCAGCTTCGGCGACGCCCAGCTCGCCGCGGTCGCCGAGTTCGCCCGCCGGGTCGGCCCCACGACCGGCTTCCCGGCCGACGTGAAGGTGGAACTGCTCCGGCCGTAATCACTAGGCTGCGGTCGGGTCTACGGGGGAGAGGTGGAGGCCGTGCAGCCGCTCGCTGGGGACGAACCGGCGGCCGTCGGGCCGTACCGGCTGCTGGGACGGCTCGGGTCCGGCGGGATGGGACGGGTCTACCTCGGGCGCAGCGCCGGGGGCCGCACGGTCGCCGTCAAGATCGTGCACCCGCGGCTCGCGCTGGACGAGGAGTTCCGGGCCAGGTTCCGCCGCGAGGTGGCGGCCGCGCGCCGGGTCGGCGGCGCCTGGACCGCGCCGGTGCTCGACGCGGACCCGGACGCGCCGGTGCCCTGGGTCGCCACGGCCTATGCGGCGGGCCCCTCCCTCGCCGCCGCCGTCACCGACGCGGGCCCGCTGCCCGAGCACACGGTACGAGCCCTCGCCGCGGGCCTCGCGGAGGCGCTGGCCGCGGTCCACGCCCTGGGCCTGGTGCACCGGGACGTGAAGCCGTCCAACGTGCTGCTGACCCTGGACGGCCCGCTGCTGATCGACTTCGGCATCGCCCGCGCCACCGACGGCACGGCGTCCCTCACGGCCACCGGCGCGTCGGTCGGCTCGCCCGGCTACATGGCCCCGGAACAGATCCTGGGCGCCGACGTCCTGGGGGCGGCGGACGTCTTCTCGCTCGGCGCGGTGCTGACGTACGCGGCCACCGGACAGGCCCCCTTCCCGGGCGACTCCTCGGCGGCGCTGCTGTACAAGGTGGTGCACGAGGAGCCCGAACTGGGACCGCTCGCCGGTGAGTTGCGGTCCGTCGCCGAGGACTGCCTCACGAAGGACCCGTCGGCCCGCCCCACCCCGGCGGAGGTCGGCCGCCGCCTGGCCCCCGAGGGCGCGGCCCGTCTGATGTCCGGGGGCTGGCTGCCGGGCCCGCTGGTCGAACAGGTCAGCCGGAGCGCGGTGCGGCTGCTCGACCTGGACACGGGGGAACCGGTCCGGTCGGGGCCGGTGGCTTTCGACGGGTTGTCGGTGGGCGGGACGGGGATGGGGGCGGGAGCGGGCGAGTTCGGTCCGGCACCGGTGATGGGCCACGGGTTCCCCGCGCCCCCGGCCTACGCCCCCGCGACTCCCGGCGCCCCGACCACCGTCCCCGCCCCCCGGGACGGGGACGCGGGACGGCCCGGGAAGCTCTCGGTGAGCATGGCGGCCAGTGCCTCCCCGGGCGGGGACGGCGGGCGGCGGATCAGCTGCACCGTGGCGCTCGCGGTCGCCGGGGCGCTCGCCCTCGGGACCGTCGGGGTCGGCGCGCTGCTGCGCCCGTGGTCCGGCGGCGAGATCGGAAGAGCGGCGTGTGGGGGCCCGCACCCCTCGTCCGGCGCCCCGACGACGGGCGGCCCCGCCCCCGGCGACGGCGACCCCGCGCCCACCGCGAGCCCCACCACCGGCGGCGCGATCCCGGCCCGCTACCTCGGCACCTGGGAGGGCGAGGCCACCGGTCTCGGCGGCACCCTGCCCATGGGCACCTTCCGGCTCACCGTCCACCAGGCCCGCGTGGGCGAGTCCCTGGGACAGCTGCGGCAGACCGATCAGATCGGCGCCGTCTGCACCGACCTGCTCACCCTGAAGAAGGCCACCGGCACCCGGCTCCTCGCCACCTCGGTGGGCGCGAAGGACAACCACCCCGGCTGCGACCCGGCCCCCCACCAGATCGAACTGACCCCGGTCGGCGACGACTTGAAGTACACCTCGGACAGCGAGCCGGAGGGCCACCCGGTGGCCGAGCTGACGAAGACCGGCTGACCGGCCTGACCGGCCTGACCAGCTGACCGACCTGACCGGCCTGACCAGCCTTGACCTCAAGCACGCTTGAGGGAGGAGTCTTCCGTCATGGACACCGAAGAGCTGCGGCGCCAGGTGCGCGCCCTGACCGACCGCGCCGAGATCACCGACCTGATGGACCGCTATCTGCGCTCCCTGGACGAGGGGGTCTTCGACGAGGAGTGGGCCCGCGCGTTCCACACCGAGGACGTCATCGCGGAGATGCCCATCGGCACCGTCCACGGGCGCCCCGCCCTGCTGGCCCATGTCCGCCGGGGCATGGCCCTGTTCGACCGGACCGTGCACCTGGGCACCAACGCCGTCATCGAGGTCGACGGCGACCGGGCCACCGTCCGCGGCGCCCAGTTGAACACCCATGTCCTCGCGGACGGCTCGGGCGGCGTCTTCCTCTCCGCCGGGCATGCCGACACCGAACTGGTCCGGACGGCCGACGGCTGGCGCATCTCCGCCTCGGCCCTGCGCGTGGTGTGGACCCAGGGCCCGCCGCCACGACTGCCGGACGACTTCACCCCCGCCCCGACGGCCCGGCACCGGGCGGGACGCGCCGGATGAGCGAGGCGCCGCTGTGGGCCGCCGCCGCGTTCTGGGGCGCGGCGGCGGGGGCCGTACTGCCCAGGGCCGCCTTCCGGTTCGCCGTACCGGACGACGGGCCCTGGCGCGAACGGTGCGCGGAGGGGCACGCGCTCCGCGGCTGGCTCGGCCGCACCGCGTGCCCCGGCTGCCCGGCCCCCGCCGGTCTCCTCCTGCCCGTCCTCACCGCCCTGGTCTGCGCCGCCCTCGCCGCCGCGACCGGCCCCCGGCCCGAGCTGTTCGCCTGGCTGCCGCTCGCCCCGGTGGGGGTGCTGCTGTGCGCGGTCGACGTCCGGGTGCGGCGGCTGCCCGACGTGCTGACCCTGCCGTTCGCCGCCGCCGCCCTCGCGCTGCTGGGGCTCGCCGCGCTGCTGCCCGGACACGCCGGGCACTGGCCCACCGCGCTGTACGGGGCGCTCGCGCTCGGCGCCGGATACACCGTGCTGCACCTGCTGAACCCGGGCGGAATGGGCCTCGGGGACGCCAAGTCGGCCCTCGGCGCGGGGGCCGTGCTCGGGTGGTACGGCTGGCCGACGGTGCTGCTCGGCACGTTCACCGCGGTCCTGGCCGGGGCCCTGTACGGCTATGCCCTCGTCGTCGTACGGAGAGCCGCGCGGAAGACGGGCGTCCCGTTCGGCCCGTTCCTGCTGGGCGGTGCCCTCGTCGGGGTGCTGATCGGCGCGTATACGGCGCTGTCGTAGGCTGGTCCGGTCCGTCCATCCCCTTATGAAAGGGACGCCCCGGTGACCGAGAAGGCCGACCTCCAGTCCGTCCTCGACCGTGCCGCCGCCGGTGGGCGGATCACCCCGGAAGAGGCCGTCGCCCTCTACCGTGACGCCCCGCTGCACGCGCTGGGCGCGGCCGCCGACGCGGTGCGCCGCCGTCAGTACGCCGGTATCGAGCACATCGCGACGTACATCATCGAGCGCAACATCAACTACACGAACGTGTGTGTCACGGCCTGCCGGTTCTGCGCCTTCTACGCGGCCCCCAAGGACACGGCCAAGGGCTGGACCCGCGACCTCGACGACATCCTGCGCCGCTGCGCGGAGACCGTCGAGCTGGGCGGCACCCAGATCATGTTCCAGGGCGGCCACCACCCGGACTACGGCGTCGAGTACTACGAGAAGCACTTCAAGGCCATCAAGGACGCCTTCCCCCAGCTGGTGATCCACTCGCTGGGCGCGTCCGAGGTCGAGCACATGGCCCGGATCAGCGGGGTGTCGGTCGAGGAGGCCGTCACCCGGATCCACGAGGCCGGTCTCGACTCCTTCGCGGGCGCGGGCGCGGAGCTGCTGCCCGAGCGGCCGCGCAAGGCCATCGCCCCGCTCAAGGAGAGCGGTGAGCGCTGGCTGGAGATCATGGAGACCGCGCACAACCTGGGTGTGGAGTCCACCTCCACCATGCTGATGGGCACCGGCGAGACCAACGCCGAGCGCATCGAGCACCTGCGGATGATCCGTGACGTGCAGGACCGCACGGGCGGCTTCCGCGCGTTCATCCCGTACACGTACCAGCCCGAGAACAACCACCTCAAGGGCCGTACGCAGGCGACGCTCTTCGAGTACCTGCGGATGATCGCCATCGCCCGGCTGTTCCTCGACAACGTCCGGCACATCCAGGGCTCCTGGCTCACCACGGGCAAGGAGGTCGGCCAGCTGTCCCTGCACTACGGCGCGGACGACCTCGGCTCGATCATGCTGGAGGAGAACGTGGTCTCCTCGGCCGGTGCCAAGCACCGCTCCAACCGGCTGGAGATCATCGACCTCATCCGCAAGGCGGGCCGGGTGCCGGCGCAGCGCGCGACGACGTACGAGCACCTGGTCGTGCACGAGGACCCGGCGAACGACCCGGTCGACGACCGCGTGGTCTCGCACATCTCCTCCACGGCGATCGAGGGCGGCACCGCGCATCCCGAGCTGAAGCTGCTCGACGCCAACTGAGCGCGCCGTGCTGACGATTCACGCCGACTCCAGGGGATACGCGCTCGCCGTCGAGGGCGAACGGGTCGTGGGCACGGGGGAGTTGGGGGGACTGGCCGACGGGTATCCGCGGGCGCGGATGCGCCGGTGGCCGGGGATCCTCACGCCCGGGTTCGTCAACCTCCACGGCCCGGAGCTGCTGGAGGAGGCGTACCACCCGGACCCCCGGGAGGCCGATGAGCTGGGCACCGAGCCGCTGTCCGGCGACGCGCTGGCCCGGCTCGCACCGGACGACGTCCGGTGGGGCGGGAGCGCGCGGCGCGGGGTGCAGCGGATGCTGGCGCACGGGACGGTGGCGGTGGCGGGCGCGCCGTCCCGTCCGGCGGTGCTGGACGCGGTACGGCGCACCGGGCTCGACCTGCTGCCCCGCCCCGGCCGCCCCGGCGGGGTGCCGTCCCTTGACCCCCTCGCGAGCGGGCTCCCACCGGAGGTGCCGGCGCCTCGGGAACGGGGTTCCGTGGCGTGCTTCGCCGTGTTCGACGTCGCGGACGAGGCGGAACTGGCGGAGCGGGGCGCGTCGACGTGCGTGGCGACGGTCATCAGGGGCCGGCTGCTGTATCGCCGCCGGTGACGCGTCGTTTCGGCCGTCGAGCGTCTGCGGGCGGTATACGGCTGATCGCGCCCACGCGGCGGAGCCGCATATCGACACAGCCCCGCGCCCCCTATGGGGCGCCGCACACCCCACCCGAAGCCGTCCGGCGGGACCTTGCTGCGACAATGGCCGAGTGACCCGCGCATCCCTGGACAAGCAGCCGCACGAAGTCGCCTCGATGTTCGACAACGTGGCGGAACGGTACGACCTGACCAATGACGTGCTGTCCCTGGGACAGGACCGCCGCTGGCGCAAGGAAGTCGCGCAGGCCGTCGACGCCCGGCCCGCGCAGAAGATCCTGGACCTCGCCGCCGGTACCGCCACCTCCTCCCTGCCCTTCGCCCGCACCGGCGCCTACGTCGTGCCCTGCGACTTCTCGCTCGGCATGCTCCAGGTCGGCAAGAAGCGCCACACCTGGCTGCCGTTCACCGCGGGCGACGCGACGAGGCTGCCGTTCAAGGACGACACCTTCGACGCCGTGACCATCTCCTTCGGCCTGCGCAACGTGCAGGACTTCGACGCCGCGCTGCGCGAGATGTACCGCGTCACCAGGCCCGGCGGACGCGTCGTGATCTGCGAGTTCTCGCACCCGACCTGGACGCCCTTCCGGACCGTCTACACCGAGTACCTGATGCGCGCCCTGCCCCCGGTCGCCCGCGCGGTGTCCTCGAACCCGGACGCCTACGTCTACCTCGCCGAGTCCATCCGCGCCTGGCCGAACCAGCCCGGTCTGGCCGAACGGCTCCGCAAGGCCGGCTGGTCCAGGGTCGCCTGGCGCAATCTCACCGGTGGCGTCGTCGCGCTGCACCGCGGCTTCAAGGACTGAGCCGCCGCACGGCCCGCGCACCCTTACCGGGCCCTACCGCCCGATCATCTCGAACGCGTCCCCCGGTTCCCCCAGTTCGCGCTGGAGTCCGCCCGTCGGCGGCCGGGGGACGCGGGGTTCGCGGACGCCTCCGCCGCCCTCGCCCTCCGCGAAGTCGAACCACACGTACACCGTCGAGTCCGCCGGCACCTCCGTCCCGGGCGGCGGGTACTGGCGCACCACGTAGTCCACGACCGCCCGGTGGAAGTCCGGGCGGTCCGGCGCGGTCAGGAGCAGCCCCCGGGCCCGTGCGGTCTCGCGCGCGTCCACGGCCATCAGACCGACCAGCCGTGGCACACGCGGTTCGGGTGTTCTGGATGTTATGTGCACAGATGTCACCCCCAGCGGTACTGGAAGGGTAACCCCGGCACCTTCCGGCCGGAAGAAGCCGGTGTCTTACTGTGACAGATGGCTACCCTGCGTCACCGACAGGTGAGTTGAGGTCCAGGCGGAAGCAGAGCGCGTCCTCGGCCGGCGTCGGATGCGGGTACGTCTCCGCGGCCCGCATGCCGAGGCGCCGGGTCACCGCGAGGGACCGCTCATTGCCCGGCCGTACCATCGCCACCACCTCCGGCACGCCCGCCTCCCGTACCCGGCGCAGGGTCTCGCGCGCGGCGGCGGTGGCGTACCCCTTGCCCCAGTGCGCCCGCCCGAGCCGCCAGCCGATCTCTATCGCGCCCGCCGGACCCCACGTCGGCAGCCAGGGCTGGGCGCCGGTGAAGCCGATGACCTCGTCGGAGTCGTCCAGGACCGTCCAGAGGCAGAAGCCCCGTTCCGCGTCGTGCCGCCGCTGGCGCGCGGTGAGTTCCTCGTACACGGACAGCGGGGCGGGCTTGCCGCCGTGGAACTCCATCACCTCGGGATCGGCGAACACCCGGTGCCAGGCCAGGGCGTCCTCATGGGTGGGAACGCGCAGCCGCGGTGCGGGGAGAGGTCGGTTCACAGGGCAGCCCTTCAGCCGGGTGATCTATTCCGCTGAATAGACTGCCCATGTCCAGTGCCCGTCGGCACGCAGATTTCGAACTTGGGGAGATCCCGCCGTGACCGAGCCCCTCTCCGACCACTCCGCCGATGTGATCGTCGTCGGCGCGGGCCCAGCCGGCTCCGCGACCGCGTACCACCTGGCCAAGGCCGGTCTCGACGTACTCCTCCTGGAGAAGACGGAGTTCCCGCGCGAGAAGGTGTGCGGTGACGGCCTCACGCCCCGCGCGGTCAAGCAGCTCGTCGCCATGGGCATCGACATCTCCGAGGAGGCCGGCTGGCTGCGCAACAAGGGTCTGCGCATCATCGGCGGCGGCTCCCGCCTCCAGCTGGACTGGCCGGACCTCGCCGCATTCCCGAACTACGGACTCGTGCGCAAGCGCGACGACTTCGACGAGATCCTGGCCCGGAACGCGCAGAAGGCGGGCGCGCGGCTGTACGAGCGCTGCAATGTCTCCGGGCCGATCGTGGACGAGCGCACCGGCCGCATCACCGGGGTGACGGCCAAGGTCGGCGAGGAGAAGCGCGAGGTCAGCTATCGCGCGCCGCTCGTCGTCGCGGCCGACGGCAACTCCACCCGGCTGTCCCTCGCGATGGGCCTGCACCGCCGCGAGGACCGTCCGATGGGCGTCGCGGTGCGCACGTACTTCACCTCGCCCCGCCATGACGACGACTACCTGGAGTCCTGGCTGGAGCTGTGGGACCGGCGCGGCTCCCAGGAGCGGCTGCTGCCCGGCTACGGCTGGATCTTCGGCATGGGCGACGGCACCTCCAACGTCGGCCTCGGCGTCCTCAACACCTCCGCCGCCTTCAAGGAGCTGGACTGGCGCGAGATCCTCAAGGCGTGGTGCGCGTCCATGCCCAAGGACTGGGGTTACACCCCCGAGAACATGACCGGGCCGATCCGCGGCGCCGCGCTGCCGATGGCCTTCAACCGGCAGCCGCACTACACCAAGGGCCTGCTGCTGGTCGGCGACGCCGGCGGCCTGGTGAACCCCTTCAACGGCGAGGGCATCGCCTACGCCATGGAGTCCGGCCAGATCGCCGCCGACGTCATCGTCCAGGCGCACGCGCGGGCGACGCCGGCCCAGCGGGAGATCGCCCTCCAGCGCTACCCGCGCGTCCTCAAGGACACCTACGGCGGCTACTACAACCTCGGCCGCGCCTTCGTGAAGCTCATCGGCAATCCCAAGGTCATGCAGATCGCCGCCCAGCGCGGCCTGACCCACCCGGTCCTGATGAAGTTCACCCTGAAACTCCTCGCCAACCTGACCGATCCCACGGGCGGCGACGCGATGGACCGGATCATCAACGGCCTGACGAAGGTGACCCCGAAGGCGTGATCAGACGCTGAGCGCGGCCTCTTGGGCGGACCGGCGGGCGTAAACCTCCTCCCGCCGGTCTCCCATCTGCCGCAGCGCGTCCTTTTTCTCCCGCTTGGTCAACCGGTCGAGATAGATGTACCCGTTGGTGTGATCCGTCTCGTGCGCGAGGCAGCGGGCGAAGTAGCCCGTGCCCTCGACCTCCAGCGGGTTGCCGTCCCGGTCCAGACCGCGCACCAGCGCCCGGTCCGGCCGGGGTACGGCCATCACCGCGCCCGGCACCGACAGGCAGCCCTCGCCCTCGTCCAGCAGCCGTCGCCCGCTCAGGGGTGATTCCAGCACCGGGTTGACGATGTGTCCGACATGCCGGTTTCCGTCGTCATCGGGGCAGTCGTACACGAACAGGCGCAGCTCGACCCCGACCTGATTCGCCGCGAGCCCGGCGCCCTCGGCGACGTACATCGTGCGGAACATGTCGTCGATGAGCGCCGCGAGATCGGGCCCGAACTCCGTGACGTCCCGGCACGGCTTGTGCAGCACCGCCTCGCCGACCTCGGTGATCCGGCGCACCGCGCCGCGCCCGGCCTCGGGGGCGTACCGGGGGAACTCGGCGACAGGGGCGCCCTGTACGAACACGCGTGGCATCGCGTCTTCTCCTTCACTCGTGGACGAAACCGCCGTACGGCGGTCCGGCCCGAGCATGCCAGGGAACGCCGCAGGGCCGCTGCCCCCGAGCGGCTGCGGCCCTGCGTGAGGTGCGAAACGCCCCTCAAGTATGCGAAACGGTACGGGATACCTCAGAGCACCCGCACGGCACCCGTCGGCTGGTCGTACGACAGCGGGTGCTCGGAGACACCGGAGGACGGGTTCTGCGCGCCGACGAACATGCCGTCACCCACGTACACCGCGACGTGGTACGCGCTGCCCGCGCTGCCCCAGTACAGGATGTCGCCCGGCTGGAGGTCGCTCAGCGAGACCTGGGTGCCGGCGGTCGACTGGTCCTGGGAGACGCGCGGCAGGCTCACGCCGACCTGCTTGAAGGCGGTCTGCACCAGGCCCGAGCAGTCGTAGGCGGAGGGGCCGGTGGCGCCGGAGACGTACGCCTTGCCCAGCTGCGACTTGACGAAGCTGATGACGGCGGCGGCGGAACCGGTGGCCGTGGAGGAGCCGGTGCTGGTGCCCGTGCCCGTGCTGGTGCCGGTGGAGCCGGAGGTGTCGTCGGCCGTGAGGGCGATCCGGGTCGTGCTGCGCGAGGCGCGCTCGGCGGCGTCCTTGCGGGCGGCCTCCTCGGCCTTCTTCTTGGCCTCGGCGGCCTTCTGCTTGGCGTCGGCGAGGTCCGCCTTGGCCTGCTTCGCGGCCTTCGCGGCGGCGGCGTCGCGCTCGGCCTGGAGCTGGTAGTTCGCCGCGGCCTGCTGGGTGGCGTCCGCGGACTGGGCGGCCTGCGTGGCCAGGTCGGCCGTCAGGGTGGGCAGTTCGAGGGTCTGCGTCACCGGCTCGGCCGCGTTGGCCGAACCGGCGGCCCCGGCGACTGCCAGGGTGCTGAGGACGCCACCGGCAACTCCGGCCCGCATCGCGAGGGACGACGCGCTGCGGCGGGGCTTCCGGTGGCTGCGTATGTGAGCGGTGTGGGACATGGGAACAACCGGTATCAGGGGCTCCTCCATATCTTCAAGAAACGTGTGCTGCGCCACAGTTGCACGATCGAGACCTCAAACCCCGGGCGTGTCGCCCTTTATTGACGCCGTAACGGACATTGCGGACGCCCGTGATCAAGCCCTTGATCACGGTCTTTGATCATTACGTCCGAATTGCCCCGCGCCTACCACCGGTTGATGTGGTTGGCCAAGCCCGGTTCCTGAGAGGCCGCTGTGTCTGTGACCGAGGTCACGGAACGCTCGCCGGGGGGCCGGCGTCCCGCGCGTGGGGGAGTTCGTGAACACATGCACACGCCGACGTGTGTGCGAGATCCACTATCAAGATCGAGTGCCCAGCGCCAATTTGCATGCAGGCGAACTCTCTTGATATTGAGACGACCTCTTTGGCCTGCGATGACAGGCGAAATTGTCACTTCTGGTGATCAACTGAACGCTTCGTGTATGAAGATCAGCCATCATCCGACTTCATGATCCTTCGTCAGGTGGTGGAGATCACAAAGCTTGTGGAATACCCCGTGTCGCAGATCACAGATCGGCGGGCATAGGATGCGAGGCAGTTGGGCTTGTGACCTGCTTCACATGTTCTCGATCTTCATCGGCCCAGCGAACCGCCAGCAGTCAGTGCCGACTGAGAGGAGCGAGGAGCGGTGAACGCCTATGCGCCCATCCTCGTACTGGGAGCCCTCGGGGCAGGCTTTGCGATCTTCTCCGTGGTCATGGCCACGCTGATCGGTCCGAAGCGGTACAACCGCGCCAAGCTCGAAGCCTACGAGTGCGGCATCGAGCCGACCCCCACGCCGGCCGGCGGCGGGCGCTTCCCCATCAAGTACTACCTGACGGCGATGCTCTTCATCGTCTTCGACATCGAGATCGTCTTCCTCTACCCCTGGGCCGTCACCTTCGACGCCCTGGGGCTTTTCGGGCTCGTGGAGATGTTGCTCTTCGTGCTCACCGTCTTCGTCGCGTACGCGTACGTATGGCGGCGCGGCGGCCTGGAATGGGACTGAGGGGCCATATAAGACATGGGACTCGAAGAAAAGCTGCCGAGCGGCTTCCTGCTGACCACCGTGGAACAGGCCGCGGGCTGGGTGCGCAAGGCATCCGTCTTCCCGGCCACCTTCGGCCTGGCCTGCTGTGCCATCGAGATGATGACCACCGGCGCCGGCCGCTATGACCTGGCGCGCTTCGGCATGGAGGTGTTCCGCGGCTCACCGCGCCAGGCGGACCTGATGATCGTGGCCGGCCGGGTCAGCCAGAAGATGGCGCCGGTCCTGCGGCAGGTCTACGACCAGATGCCCAACCCCAAGTGGGTGATCTCCATGGGCGTCTGCGCCTCCTCGGGCGGCATGTTCAACAACTACGCGATCGTCCAGGGCGTCGACCACATCGTCCCGGTCGACATCTATCTGCCCGGCTGCCCGCCCCGCCCCGAGATGCTGATGGACGCGATCCTCAAGCTCCACCAGAAGATCCAGTCCACCAAGCTCGGGGTGAACGCGGAGGAAGCGGCCCGCGAGGCGGAGGAGGCGGCGCTCAAGGCCCTGCCCACCATCGAGATGAAGGGGCTGCTGCGGTGAGCGACGCGAACGGCACCCACGGCGGCGGGACGAACGGGGTGAACCCCGAGAAGGACCTCTCCGCCTCCAACCTCCCCGGTCAGCGCGGCCAGGGCGGCGAGGAGATCCGCGTCCAGCGCGGCATGTTCGGCGCCAGTAACGGCGGCGACACCTCCGGCTACGGGGGCCTGGTCCGCTCGGTCCGGCTGCCCGGACCGGCGAGCCGGCCCTACGGCGGCTGGTTCGACGAGGTCGCCGACGAGCTGGAGGGCGCCCTGGAGGAACAGGGCCTGCTGCCGGACAACGCCATCGAGAAGACGATCGTCGACCGCGGCGAACTCACCTTCCACATCGAGCGCGAGCACCTGCCGCGCGTCGCCCGCACCCTGCGCGACGACCCCGCCCTGCGCTTCGAGCTGTGCACCGGCGTCAGCGGCGTGCACTACCCGGGCGACAAGGGCCGCGAGCTGCACGCCGTCTACCACCTGCGCTCGATCACCCACAACCGGCTGATCCGCCTGGAGGTCAGCGCCCCGGACGCCGACCCGCGCATCCCGTCCCTGGTGCCCGTCTACCCCACCAACGACTGGCACGAGCGCGAGACGTACGACTTCTTCGGCATCGTCTTCGACGGCCACCCGGCCCTGACGCGGATCATGATGCCGGACGACTGGCAGGGCCACCCGCAGCGCAAGGACTACCCGCTCGGCGGCATCCCCGTCGAGTACAAGGGCGCCCAGATCCCGGCTCCGGACCAGCGGAGGTCGTACTCATGAGCACTGAGTCCGCATCGGCACGCGAAACCACCGAGGGCGCCGTCTACACGGTCACCGGTGGCGACTGGGACGAGGTCGTCCAGTCCGCGGCCCGCTCCGACGACGAGCGCATCGTCGTCAACATGGGTCCCCAGCACCCCTCCACCCACGGGGTGCTCCGGCTGATCCTGGAGATCGACGGCGAGACGGTCACCGAGGCCCGCTGCGGCATCGGCTATCTGCACACCGGCATCGAGAAGAACCTCGAATTCCGCACCTGGACGCAGGGCACCACCTTCGTCACGCGCATGGATTACCTGACGTCCTTCTTCAACGAGACCGGCTACTGCCTCGCCGTCGAGAAGCTCCTCGGCATCGAGGACGACATCACCGACCGCGCCAAGATCATCCGGGTGCTCCTGATGGAGCTGAACCGGATGTCCTCCCACCTGGTGTGCATCGCCACCGGCGGCATGGAACTGGGCGCGACCACGATCATGATCTACGGCTTCCGCGATCGTGAAATGATTCTCGACCTCTATGAACTGATCACCGGCCTGCGGATGAACCACGCGTACATCCGCCCCGGCGGACTCGCCCAGGACCTGCCGCCCGGCGCGGTCGACCAGATCCGCGAGTTCGTCAAGAAGATGCGCCGAAACATCCCGGAGTACGACAAGCTCGCCACCGGGAACCCCATCTTCAAGGCCCGCATGGGCGACATCGGCTATCTCGACCTGGCCGGCTGCATGGCCCTCGGCGCGACCGGCCCGATCCTGCGCGCCACCGGCCTGCCGCACGACCTGCGCAAGAGCCAGCCGTACTGCGACTACGAGACGTACGACTTCGAGGTCCCCACCGCCGACAGCTGCGACGCCTACGGCCGCTTCCTGATCCGCCTGGAGGAGATGCGCCAGTCGCTCGGGATCATCGAGCAGTGCCTGGACCGGCTGGCGCCCGGCCCGGTCATGGTCGCCGACAAGAAGATCGCCTGGCCCGCCCAGCTGGCCCTCGGCCCGGACGGACTCGGCAACTCCCTCGACCACATCAAGAAGATCATGGGCACCTCCATGGAGGCCCTGATCCACCACTTCAAGCTGGTCACCGAGGGCTTCCGGGTCCCGCCGGGCCAGGCGTACGCGGCCGTCGAGTCCCCCAAGGGCGAGCTCGGTGTGCACGCGGTCTCCGACGGCGGCACCCGCCCCTACCGGGTCCACTTCCGCGACCCGTCCTTCACCAATCTTCAGGCCATGGCGGCGATGTGCGAGGGCGGCCAGGTCGCCGACGTGATCGTCGCCGTCGCGTCCATCGACCCCGTGATGGGAGGCGTCGACCGGTGACCACCTCTTCTGCGGAGCACGGCGTCAGCCTGGGCATGCCCGAGCCGCCCGCGCCCGCCTACCCGGACGACGTACGGGAACGTCTCGCGGCGGACGCGCGCGAGATCGTGGCGCGCTACCCGGACTCCCGCTCCGCCCTGCTGCCGCTGCTCCACCTCGTGCAGTCCGAGGAGGGCCATGTCACGCGCACCGGAATGCGGTTCTGCGCGGAGACGCTCGGCCTGACCACCGCCGAGGTCACCGCGGTGGCCACCTTCTACACCATGTACCGGCGGCGGCCCTCCGGCGACTACCAGGTCGGGGTGTGCACCAACACCCTGTGCGCGGTGATGGGCGGCGACGCGATCTTCGAGTCCCTCCAGGAACACCTGGGCGTGGGCAACGGGGAGACCACCGACGACGGCAAGGTCACCCTGGAGCACATCGAGTGCAACGCGGCCTGCGACTTCGCGCCGGTCGTGATGGTCAACTGGGAGTTCTTCGACAACCAGACACCCGGCAGCGCCCGGGACCTGGTGGACGACCTGCGCGCCGGACGCGAGGTGCGGCCCACCCGCGGCGCGCGGATGTGCACCTTCAAGGAGACCGCGCGGATCCTGGCCGGCTTCCCGGACGAGCGGCCCGGAGCCGTCGAGGAGGGCGGCAGCGCCGGACCCGCCTCGCTGGTCGGCCTGCGCCTGGCCAAGGGCGAGTCCGCGTCCGCGCGCGTGGTCCATCCGCGCGGCGGCCCGCAGGACCCGCCGCGGGAGCCGGTGCACGAGCCGTCCCCGGCCGAGCACCCCAGCTCCCATGACGCGCCGCAGGAGACCTCGGCCTCCGATCCCGCGCACCCGGCAGGGCCTACCGCCGAGGAGGGGGAGTGATGACCGTGGCAGCCGAACTGAAGGACTCCAGCCCCGAGAAGCTGCTGGCACCCGTGCTGTCGGCCTTCTGGGACGAGGACCGCTCCTGGTCCCTGGACGTCTACCGGCGGCACGAAGGGTACGAGGGGCTGCGCAAGGCGCTCGCCATGCCGCCCGACGACCTGATCGCCTACGTCAAGGAATCCGGGCTGCGCGGCCGCGGCGGCGCGGGCTTCCCGACCGGGATGAAGTGGCAGTTCATCCCGCAGGGCGACGGCAAGCCGCACTATCTCGTCGTCAACGCCGACGAGTCGGAGCCGGGCACCTGCAAGGACATCCCGCTCCTGTACGCGAATCCGCACAGCCTCATCGAGGGCATCGTGATCGCGTGCTACGCCATCCGGTCCTCGCATGCCTTCATCTACCTCCGGGGTGAAGTGGTCCCGGTCCTGCGGCGGTTGCACGAGGCCGTGCGCGAGGCCTACGCGGCCGGTTACCTCGGCGAGGACATCCTCGGCAGCGGTCTGCGCCTCGACCTCACCGTGCACGCCGGGGCCGGGGCGTACATCTGCGGCGAGGAGACCGCGCTGCTCGACTCGCTCGAAGGCCGCCGCGGCCAGCCGCGGCTGCGTCCCCCCTTCCCCGCCGTCGAGGGGCTGTACGCCTGCCCCACTGTGGTGAACAACGTCGAGTCCATCGCCTCGGTTCCCGCGATCCTGAAGAACGGGAAAGAGTGGTTCAGGGCGATGGGCAGCGAGAAGTCCCCGGGCTTCACGCTCTACTCGCTCAGCGGGCATGTCACGAGCCCCGGCCAGTACGAGGCGCCGCTCGGCATCACCCTGCGCCAGCTCCTGGAGATGAGCGGCGGGATGCGCGCGGGCCACCGGCTGAAGTTCTGGACGCCGGGCGGCTCCTCCACCCCGATGTTCACCGCCGAACACCTCGACGTACCGCTCGACTACGAGGGCGTCGGCGCCGCCGGTTCCATGCTCGGCACCAAGGCCCTCCAGTGCTTCGACGAGACCACCTGCGTGGTCCGCGCCGTCACCCGCTGGACCGAGTTCTACGCCCATGAGTCCTGCGGCAAGTGCACACCCTGCCGCGAAGGGACGTACTGGCTGGTGCAGTTGCTGCGGGACATCGAGGCGGGCAAGGGCGCCAAGGGCGACCTGGACAAGCTCGCGGACATCGCCGACAACATCAACGGCAAGTCCTTCTGCGCCCTCGGCGACGGCGCGGCCTCCCCGATCTTCTCCTCCCTGAAGTACTTCCGCGAGGAGTACGAGCAGCACATCACGGGCCGGGGCTGCCCCTTCGACCCGGCCAAGTCGACGGCCTGGGCGGACCGCCCGGAGGTGAACGCATGACCGTGACCACCAACGCCCCCGCGGGCGGCGGGGAGGCGGCCCGCCCGCCGGAAGACCTCGTCTCGCTGACGATCGACGGCATCGGGATCAGCGTGCCCAAGGGCACCCTGGTCATCCGGGCCGCCGAACAGCTCGGCATCGAGATCCCCCGCTTCTGCGACCACCCGCTGCTCGACCCGGCCGGTGCCTGCCGGCAATGCATCGTGGAGGTGGAGGGCCAGCGCAAGCCGATGGCCTCCTGCACCATCACCTGCACCGACGGCATGGTGGTGCGCACCCAGCTGACCTCCCCGGTCGCCGAGAAGGCCCAGCACGGTGTGATGGAGCTGCTGCTCATCAACCACCCGCTGGACTGCCCGGTCTGCGACAAGGGCGGCGAGTGCCCGCTGCAGAACCAGGCCATGTCGCACGGCAACGCCGAGTCCCGCTTCGAGGGCCGCAAGCGCACCTACGAGAAGCCGGTCCCGATCTCCAGCCAGGTGCTGCTGGACCGCGAGCGCTGTGTGCTGTGCGCGCGCTGCACCCGGTTCTCCAACCAGATCGCGGGCGACCCGATGATCGAGCTGATCGAGCGGGGCGCGCTCCAGCAGGTCGGCACCGGCGAGGGCGACCCGTTCGAGTCGTACTTCTCCGGGAACACCATCCAGATCTGCCCCGTGGGAGCGCTCACCTCGGCGGCGTACCGCTTCCGCTCCCGCCCCTTCGACCTGGTCTCCTCGCCCTCGGTGTGCGAGCACTGCGCGGGCGGCTGCGCCACCCGCACCGACCACCGGCGCGGCAAGGTCATGCGGCGGCTCGCGGCCAACGACCCCGAGGTCAACGAGGAGTGGATCTGCGACAAGGGGCGCTTCGGCTTCCGCTACGCCCAGCTCAAGGACCGCCTCGACACCCCGCTGGTGCGCGGCGCCGACGGCGTCCTGGAGCCCGCGTCCTGGCCGGAGGCGCTGGAGGCCGCCGCCCGCGGTCTGACCGCCGCCCGCTCCCGGGCCGCCGTCCTGACCGGCGGCCGGCTGACCGTCGAGGACGCCTACGCGTACAGCAAGTTCGCGCGGGTCGCCCTGGACACCAACGACATCGATTTCCGCGCGCGGGCGCACAGCGCCGAGGAGGCGGGCTTCCTCGCCGCCGCGGTCGCGGGCCGCGGCCGTGACCTGGCGGGTACGGGGGTCACGTACGACGCGCTGGAGCAGGCGCCCGCCGTGCTCCTCGTCGGATTCGAGGCGGAGGAGGAGGCCCCCGGCGTCTTCCTGCGGCTGCGCAAGGCGTGGCGCAGGCACAAGCAGCTGGTGTTCGCGCTGGCCACGCACGCCACCCGGGGCCTGCAGAAGGCGGGCGGCACCCTGCTTCCGGCCGCGCCCGGCACCGAGACCGAGTGGCTGGACGCGCTCGCGAGCGGCGTCGGCCTGGAGGCCCCAGGCACCCGGGCCGCCGAGGCGCTGCGCGGCGAGGGCGCCGTCATCGTCGTGGGGGAGCGGCTGGCCTCGGTCGCCGGTGGATTCACCGCCGCCGTACGGGCCGCGACCGCGACCGGCGCCCGGCTGGTGTGGATCCCGCGCCGGGCCGGGGAGCGCGGCGCCCTGGAGGTCGGCGCGCTGCCCGCGCTGCTGCCGGGCGGCGCCCTGGAGGTCGGCGCGCTGCCCGCGCTGCTGCCGGGCGGCCGCCCCGCGACCGACCCGCGCGCCCGTGCCGAGGTGGCCGGCGCCTGGGGCCTGTCCGAACTGCCGCTGGGCTACGGCCGGGACACCGAGCGGATCATCGAGGCCGCCGCGGACGGCGGGCTTGCGGCCCTGGTGGTCGCGGGCGTCGAGGTCGCCGACCTGCCCGACCCGGCCCGCGCCCGCGAGGCGCTGGACCAGGTCGGCTTCCTGGTCTCGCTGGAGCTGCGGCCCAGCGAGGTCACCGAACGCGCCGATGTCGTCCTGCCGGTCGCCGCGGTCGCCGAGAAGGCGGGATCCTTCCTCAACTGGGAGGGCAGGGTGCGCTCCTTCGAGGCCGCGCTCAAGCCGGAGCAGATGACCCGTCGGCTGGCCCCGACCGACGCCCGGGTGCTGCACATGCTGGCCGACGCCATGGACGCCCACCTGGGGCTGCCGGACCTGCGCACCATCCGCGCGGAGATCGACCGGCTCGGCTCCTGGGACGGGCCGTACACCACCGAGCCCCGGGAGGCCGCGGGCGCCGTACCGCGCCCGGCCGCCGGGGAGGCCGTGCTCGCGGGCCACCGGCTGCTGCTCGACCAGGGCCTGCTCCAGGAGGGCGACGAGGCGCTGGCCGGTACCCGGCGCGCCGCCCGGGCCCGTCTCTCGGCCGCCACGGCCGCCGAGGCGGGGGTCGCGGACGGCGGGTTCCTCGCCGTCACCGGGCCCGCCGGAACCGTCGAACTCCCGCTCCAGATCGGTGAGATGCCCGACCGGGTGGTCTGGCTCCCGCTGAACTCCGTCGGCGGCGGCGTCGCCTCCGACACCGGGGCACAGCCCGGCAACCTCGTCCGCATCGGCCCGGCGGCCCCCGCCGGGGCGGCCCCCAAGGAGGTGGAGGCATGAGCCCGTACCTCGCCGCTGAAGACCTCTCGATGTTCGGCCGCGACCCCTGGTGGCTGGTCGTCGTCAAGGCGGTCTTCTGCTTCGCCTTCCTGATGGTGACCGTGCTGTTCTCCATCGTCTGGGAGCGCAAGGTCGTCGCCTGGATGCAGCTGCGCATCGGACCCAACCGGCACGGCCCCTGGGGCATGCTCCAGTCGCTCGCCGACGGTGTGAAACTGATGCTCAAGGAGGACCTGATCGTCCGCCGCGCGGACAAGGTGGTCTACGTCCTCGCGCCGATCGTGGCGGCCATCCCGGCCTTCATGGCGATCGCGGTGATCCCGTTCGGCCCCGCCGACCACGAGATCTCCATCTTCGGCACCCGTACGACGATGCAGCTCACCGACCTGCCGATCGCGATGCTCTACATCCTCGCGGTCGCCTCGGTCGGCATCTACGGCATCGTCCTCGCGGGCTGGAGCTCCGGCTCCACCTATCCGCTGCTCGGCGGTCTGCGCTCCTGCGCGCAGATGATCTCCTACGAGATCGCCATGGGCGCCGCGTTCGCCTCGGTGTTCCTCTACTCGGGCTCCATGTCGACGTCGACGATCGTGGCCCAGCAGCACGACCGCTGGTACATCCTGCTGCTGCCGGTCTCCTTCCTCCTCTACATCGTCACCATGGTCGGCGAGACCAACCGCGCCCCCTTCGACATGCCGGAGTCCGAGGGCGACCTGGTGGGCGGCTTCAACACCGAGTACTCGTCCATCAAGTTCGCGATGTTCATGCTCGCCGAGTACGTGAACATGGTGACGGTCTCCGCCGTCTCCACCACCCTCTTCCTCGGCGGCTGGCGGGCCCCCTGGCCGATCAGCACCTTCTGGGCGGGCGCCAACCACGGCTGGTGGCCGATGCTCTGGTTCGTCATCAAGGTGCAGCTGCTGCTGTTCTTCTTCATCTGGCTGCGCGGCACCCTGCCCCGGGTCCGCTACGACCAGCTGATGAAGCTCGGCTGGAAGGTCCTGATCCCGGTCTCGGTGACCTGGCTGATGCTCGTCGCGTCCGTACGGGCGCTGCGCAACGAGCACTACGGCTTCGCCGACATCGCCCTCTACGTGGGCGGCGGGGTGCTCGCCCTGCTGCTGATCTCCTTCGTCGTCGACATCTTCCGCGAGAAGGCGCAGGCGGTCGAGCAAGCGGCCGCGGACCGGGCCGGGTTCGATCCGCTGGCGGGCGGGTTCCCGGTGCCGCCGCTGCCCGGACAGGAGCTGCCGCCGGTGCCCAGGCGCCGCTCGCGGCGGGAGCGGGAGCTGATTGTCAGTGGCGGGCCCGACACTGTGAGTGACGGATCGTCAGAGGGATCTTCGGATGGAAAGGAGGCGTCCGATGGCTGAGGAACCCAAGGAGACCAAGCCCGGTTTCCAGAACCCCGTGGCCGGCTTCGGCGTGACCTTCAAGGCCATGTTCAAGAAGCGGCTCACCGAGCAGTACCCGGAGCAGAAGAAGACCACCGCTCCCCGCTTCCACGGACGGCACCAGCTCAACCGCCATCCGGACGGCCTGGAGAAGTGCGTCGGCTGCGAGCTGTGCGCCTGGGCCTGCCCCGCCGACGCCATCTATGTGGAGGGCGCCGACAACACCGACGAGGAACGCTACTCGCCGGGCGAGCGCTACGGCCGCGTCTACCAGATCAACTACGCCCGCTGCATCCTGTGCGGACTGTGCATCGAGGCGTGCCCGACGCGCGCGCTGACGATGACCAATGAGTTCGAACTGGCCGACTCCAGCCGCGCGAACCTCATCTACACCAAGGAACAGCTGCTGGCCGGTCTCGACGAGGGCATGGTCGAGGCGCCGCACTCCATCTTCCCGGGCACCACCGAGGAGGACTACTACCGGGGCCTGGTCACCGAGGCCGCGCCCGGCACGGTCCGCCAGGTCGCCGTCTCCAAGGGCGAGGACGAAAAGGACGCCGAGGGCGCCGGGGCCTCCGGCGCGGACAAGGCGGCGGACCAGGCGGCGGACCAGGAGGTGGACGCATGAGCGCGCAGCTCGCGGCCTATACGACCTCCACCGGCGAGGCCTTCCAGTTCTGGGTCCTCGGCACCGTCGCGGTGATCGGCGCCCTGTGCACCGTCTTCATGAGGAAGGCCGTGCACAGCGCCCTCAGCCTCGCCGGGACCATGATCGTCCTGGCGGTGTTCTACCTCGCCAACGGCGCCTACTTCCTGGGCGTCGTCCAGATCGTCGTCTACACCGGCGCGATCATGATGCTGTTCCTGTTCGTGGTGATGCTCGTCGGCGTCACCGCCGCGGACTCGCTGAAGGAGACCATCAAGGGCCAGCGCTGGCTGGCCCTGCTGTGCGGGGTCGGCTTCGGCGTGCTGCTGCTCGCCGGGATCGCCAACGCCTCCCTGAAGGACTTCGCGGGCACCGGCCAGGCGAACGCAGGCGGCAATGTGGAGGGCCTCGCCGCCCTCATCTTCACCAAGTACGTCTTCGCCTTCGAGATCACCGGCGCCCTGCTGATCACGGCCGCCGTCGGCGCCATGGTGCTCACCCACCGCGAGCGCACCGAGCGCGCCAAGACCCAGCGCGAGCTGGCCGAACAGCGCGTCCGCGAGGGCAAGCACCTGCCGCCGCTGCCCGCCCCTGGCGTCTACGCCCGGCACAACGCGGTGGACATCGCCGGTCTGCTCCCCGACGGCACCCCCTCCGAGCTGACCGTGAGCAAGACGCTGCGTGAACGCGGCCAGATCCGGGACGTGTCCACGGAGGCCATCAACGATCTGCGGGCGCTGGAACAGCGTTCCACGGAGCGCCTGGAGCGGACGCCGATCGAACCGGAGACGTTCAAGCGGCCCGAGGAGGCGTCGAAGTGACCCCGGTCAACTATCTGTATCTCGCGGCCCTGTTGTTCACGATCGGCGCCACCGGCGTACTGATCCGGCGCAACGCCATCGTGGTCTTCATGTGCGTCGAGCTGATGCTGAACGCCTGCAATCTCGCGTTCGTCACCTTCTCCCGGCTGCACGGCAACCTCGACGGCCAGGTCATCGCCTTCTTCACGATGGTCGTCGCCGCCGCGGAGGTCGTGGTGGGCCTCGCGATCATCGTGTCGCTGTTCCGTACCCGCCACTCGGCCTCGGTCGACGACGCCAGCCTGATGAAGCTGTAAGGGGTCGGGAGAATCGTGGAGAAACTGATCGCGCTGCTCATCGCGGCGCCCCTGCTCGGAGCGGCCGTCCTCCTGGTCGGCGGCCGGCGCCTGGACCGCGTCGGCCACTGGCTCGGCACCCTGCTGTCGACCGCGTCCTTCGTCATCGGCCTGCTCCTCTTCGCCGACCTGCTCGGCAAGAACGCCGAACACCGCACGCTGATCCAGCACCTGTGGACCTGGATCCCGGTCGAGGGCTTCCAGGCGGACGTCACCTTCCGCCTCGACCAGCTGTCGATGACCTTCGTCCTGCTGATCACCGGCGTCGGCTCGCTGATCCATCTGTACTCGGTCGGGTACATGGCGCACGACGAGCGCCGCCGCCGCTTCTTCGGCTATCTGAACCTGTTCCTCGCGGCCATGCTGCTGCTCGTCCTCGCCGACAACTACCTTCTGCTGTACGTCGGCTGGGAGGGCGTCGGTCTCGCCTCGTACCTGCTGATCGGCTTCTGGCAGCACAAGCCCAGCGCCGCCACGGCCGCCAAGAAGGCGTTCCTGGTCAACCGCGTCGGCGACATGGGCCTGTCGATCGCGATCATGCTGATGTTCACCACCTTCGGCTCCTTCGCCTTCGGCCCGGTCTTCGGCCATGTCGACGGCGCCTCCCAGGGCAAGCTCACCGCGATCGGCCTGATGCTGCTGCTGGCCGCGTGCGGCAAGTCCGCCCAGGTGCCGCTCCAGTCCTGGCTCGGTGACGCGATGGAGGGCCCGACCCCGGTCTCGGCCCTGATCCACGCGGCGACCATGGTGACCGCGGGCGTCTATCTGATCGTCCGCTCGGCGGCCGTCTTCAACGCGGCGCCGGACGCCCAGCTGGTCGTCACCGTGGTGGGCACGGTCACGCTGCTCTTCGGTGCGATCGTCGGTTGCGCCAAGGACGACATCAAGAAGGCGCTGGCCGGCTCGACCATGTCGCAGATCGGCTACATGGTGCTCGCCGCGGGCCTCGGCCCCATCGGCTACGTCTTCGCGATCATGCACCTGGTGACCCACGGCTTCTTCAAGGCCGGGCTGTTCCTCGGCGCGGGCTCCGTGATGCACGGCATGAACGACGAGGTCGACATGCGCAAGTTCGGTGGCCTGCGGAAGTACATGCCGGTCACCTTCATCACCTTCGGCCTCGGCTACCTCGCCATCATCGGCTTCCCGGGCCTGTCCGGCTTCTTCTCCAAGGACAAGATCATCGAGGCGGCCTTCGCCAAGGGCGGCACCGAGGGCTGGATCCTCGGCGGCGCGGCCCTGGTGGGCGCGGCCATCACCGCGTTCTACATGACGCGCGTGATGCTGATGACGTTCTTCGGCGAGAAGCGCTGGCAGCCCGACGCCGAGGGCCATGAACCGCATCCGCACGAGTCCCCGGCCGTCATGACGATCCCGATGATCGTGCTGGCCGTCGGCTCGGTCCTCGGCGGTGCCTTCTTCAGCGTCGGGGACCGCTTCCTCAAGTGGCTGGAGCCGGTCACCGGCCACAGCGAGGGCCACTCCCCGGTCAGCGCCGGGGAGGTCACCATCGCCACGATGGTCTGCCTGGTCATCGGCGTGGGCATCGCCTGGGCGCAGTACGGCCGGAGGCCCGTCCCGGCCGTCGCCCCGCGCGGCTCGCTGCTCACCCGGGCGGCCCGCCGCGACCTCCTCCAGGACGACTTCAACCATGTGGTCCTGGTGCGCGGCGGCGAACACCTCACGCGCTCCCTGGTCTACCTCGACCACAGCCTGGTCGACGGGGTCGTCAACGGCACCGCGGCAGGCTTCGGCGGCCTGTCCGGGCGGCTGCGCCGGCTCCAGAACGGCTTCGCCCGCTCCTACGCGGTCTCGATGTTCGGCGGCGCGGCACTCCTGGTCGCCGCGACCCTGCTGATGAGGGCGGTCTGATACCGATGTCCTTTCCCCTGCTGACAGCGACGGCGGCGCTCCCCGCCCTGGGAGCCGTCGCCACGGCCGCCGTACCGGCCGCGCGGCGCACCGCCGCCAAGTGGCTGGCCCTGCTCGTCTCGCTCGGCACCCTCGCGCTGGCGATCACCGTCCTGGTCCGCTTCGATCCGGGCGGCGCCCGCTACCAGCTCACCGAATCCCATTCCTGGATCCGCGACTTCGGGGTCCGCTACGAGCTGGGCGTGGACGGCATCGGGGTGGCGCTGATCGCGCTGACCGCCGTACTGATCCCGTTCATCATCCTGGCGGGCTGGCACGACGCCGACCCGCTGGAGACCGGCAGCCGCCGCTGGCGCCCCACCCAGGGCTTCTTCGCGCTGATCCTGGCGGTCGAGGCGATGGTCCTCATCTCCTTCGAGGCCACCGACGTCTTCCTCTTCTACATCTTCTTCGAAGCCATGCTGATCCCGATGTACTTCCTCATCGGCGGCTTCGGGGACCGCGCCCACGCCCAGGGCGAGGAGGCGGCCGCCACCCAGCGCTCGTACGCGGCGGTGAAGTTCCTCCTCTACAACCTGGTCGGCGGACTGATCATGCTGGCCGCGGTGATCGGCCTCTATGTGGTCGCCGGGAACTTCTCCCTCCAGCAGATCGCCGAGGCGCGCGCCAACGGCTCGCTGCACATGGCGACGAGCACCGAGCGCTGGCTGTTCCTCGGTTTCTTCTTCGCCTTCGCGGTGAAGGCGCCGCTGTGGCCGCTGCACACCTGGCTGCCCAACGCCATGCAGGAGTCCACCGCCCCGGTCGCCGTCCTCATCACGGCGGTGGTCGACAAGGTGGGCACCTTCGCGATGCTCCGCTTCTGCCTCGGGCTGTTCCCGGAGGCCAGCAGGTGGGCCACGCCGGTGATCCTCGTCCTGGCGCTGATCAGCATCGTCTACGGCGCGCTGCTCGCGGTCGGCCAGCGGGACATCAAGCGCCTGGTGGCGTACGCGTCGATCTCCCACTTCGGCTTCATCATCATGGGCATCTTCGCGATGACCAGCCAGGGCCAGTCCGGCGCCACCCTCTACATGGTCAACCACGGCATCTCCACGGCCGCGTTGATGCTGGTCGCCGGGTTCCTGATCTCCCGGCGCGGCTCGCGGCTCATCGCCGACTACGGCGGGGTGCAGAAGGTCGCCCCGGTGCTCGCCGGCACCTTCCTGATCGGCGGCCTGGCCACCCTGTCGCTGCCCGGCCTCGCGCCGTTCGTGAGCGAATTCCTCGTCCTGGTCGGCACGTTCACGCGCTATCCGGTGATCGGGATCATCGCCACCCTCGGCATCGTGCTCGCCGCGCTCTACACCCTGGTGCTCTACCAGCGCACCATGACGGGCCCGGTGAAGCCCGAGGTCTCCAAGATGCCCGATCTGCGGGTGCGTGAGGTCCTGGTCGTCGCCCCGCTGATCGTGCTGCTGATCTTCCTGGGCGTCTATCCGAAGCCCGTGACGAACATCGTCAATCCGGCGGTCAAGCACACCATGTCCGACGTCCAGAAGAAGGACCCCAAGCCCGAGGTGGAGGCGGCCAAGTGAGCACCCCAGCCGTCCACAGCCTGTGGACAACCGCGGCCGACCGCATCCCCCAGATCGGCGCGCCGAAGATCGAATACGGGCAATTGTCGCCCACGCTGATCCTCCTCGGCGCCGCGCTGGTCGGGGTGCTGGTCGAGGCGTTCGTGCCGCGCAGGTCCCGTTATTACGCGCAGGTGTTCGTGTCGGTCGTCGCCCTGTGCGCCGCGTTCGCCGCGGTCGTCGGGCTCGCCGCCGACGGGTACGGCACCACGAAGGCGCATGTCGCCGCCATGGGCGCCATCGCGGTCGACGGCCCCTCGCTGTTCCTCCAGGGCGTCATCGTGCTGGCCGGTCTGGTAGGCCTGTTCACCTTCGCCGAGCGCCGGCTCGACCCGGAAGCGCACGGCAACCGGGTGGACTCCTTCGCCGCACAGGCCGCCGCCGTGCCGGGCAGCGACACCGAGAAGGCCGCGGTCAGGGCCGGGTTCACCACCACCGAGGTCTTTCCGCTGCTGCTCTTCGCGGTCTCCGGCATGCTGGTCTTCACCTCGGCGAACGACCTGCTGACGCTCTTCGTCGCGCTGGAGGTCTTCTCCCTGCCGCTGTACCTGCTGTGCGCGCTGGCCCGCCGCAAGCGGCTGATGTCGCAGGAGGCCGCGGTCAAGTACTTCCTGCTGGGCGCGTTCGCCTCCGCGTTCACCCTGTTCGGCATCGCGCTGCTGTACGGCTACGCGGGCTCGGTGTCGTACGCGCGCATCGCCCAGGTCGTGGACGGCTCGGTCACCGATGTGAACCCGGCGCTGGCCGACACGATGGGCAATGACGCGCTGCTGCTCATCGGCGCGGCCCTGCTGGTGATGGGCCTGCTGTTCAAGGTGGGCGCGGTGCCGTTCCACATGTGGACGCCCGACGTCTACCAGGGCGCGCCCACCCCGGTGACCGGCTTCATGGCGGCGGCGACCAAGGTGGCCGCGTTCGGCGCGCTGCTGCGGCTGCTGTACGTGGTGCTGCCGGGGATGCGCTGGGACTGGCGGCCGGTGATGTGGGCGGTGGCGATCATCACCATGCTGGGCGGCGCGATCGTGGCGATCACCCAGACCGACATCAAGCGGCTGCTGGCGTACTCGTCCATCGCGCACGCCGGATTCATCCTCGCGGGTGTCATCGCGACCTCGAAGAACGGCGTGTCGTCGGTCCTGTTCTATCTGGCCGGCTACTCGTTCGTGACGATCGGCGCCTTCGCGGTGGTCACGCTGGTGCGGGACGCGGGCGGCGAGGCGACCCATCTGTCCAAGTGGGCCGGACTCGGCCGGCGTTCCCCGCTGGTGGCGGCGGTCTTCGCGGTGTTCCTGCTGGCCTTCGCCGGTATCCCGCTGACCTCCGGCTTCGCGGGGAAGTTCGCCGTGTTCAAGGCGGCGGCGGCCGGGGGCGCGGCCCCGCTGGTCGTCATCGGTGTGATCTCCTCGGCGATCGCGGCCTTCTTCTACATCCGGGTGATCGTGCTGATGTTCTTCAGCGAGCCCAAGCCGGAGGGGCCGACGGTGGCGGTGCCGTCGCCGCTGACGATGCTGGCGATCGGGCTCGGCGTGGCGGTCACGCTGGTGCTGGGTGTGGCGCCGCAGTACTTCCTGAACCTGGCGAACCAGGCGAGTGTGTTCGTGCGCTGAGCGCGCTCACCGCGCCCGCGCGCGAGGGAAGGCCCCGGTTCCGGAGACGGAACCGGGGCCTTCGCGCTGCCGTGGAGCGTGCTGCCATGGCGTCTGCTGCCGTACGGCTCAGCCCGGGGCGCCCGGGTAAGGGCACTTCACATCGGGGTTCCACTCGTAGAACAGGCCGCTGGGGTTGTTCTTGTAGAGCCAGGCGTGCAGCGAGTAGTGGGTCGGGATGGTCGAGTTGTGGTGCGCGGTGACCGGGCCCTCGAACTTCCGGCCGAACAGCGTGGGCCGCGCGGTGTTCTTGCCCGCCTTCACGATCCACTCCACCCCGGTGAGCCTGCGGCCGCCCTTGCCGTCGTCCTCGTAGAGCAGGGCGGCGGGCCTGGCCGGGTCGAGGGAGCCGTAGTACGCGGGGTTGATGTAGTGGTACCCCATGGCGCCCATGCTGTCGTTCATGTCCATGGTGCAGGGGTTGGGCCGGTATCCGGCGGCCACGGCGAGCGGCACGGACCGGTACTTCGCGGTGGCCGACACCGTCGTCGCGAGCTGCTTCCAGGTGGCGGGATCGACCGGCCCCCGGTCGGCCCGGGCGGGGGAGGCCGTGAGGCCGAGGGCGATGGTGGAGGCGACGAGGGCGAGGACGGGTCTGGTCAGGTGAGCGGGCATCGTGCGGGGCTCCTTGCTCCTGGGGGAGGAGACGGGGTCGCACCGAGAAGGATGGTCCGGGGCGGGGTCCGGGGGCCATCGGGGGCGGCCATTCGGGTGACGGTAGTGTTACGTAAAGTGACGGTTGAGTGTCCGGGTGGCGCCCGGGGCCTGACTTGCTCGCACATTTGTTCGCCACCTGTGGATAACTCCGGGGCTGTCGGTGCGGACCCCTATCGTTGAGGCAGTGGTGGGCAGCGGGCGCACGACGGCACACGGGGGACCGACGGGGGACAGGACAATGGATGCGACGGGCGGGATCAGCGAGATGCCAGTGGTGACCGAGGGACCCGGCGCGGACGCGAGCGAGGCGCTGACCACGCTGCACCGGGTCTTCGGGTACGACGCCTTCCGGGGCGAGCAGGAAGCGATCGTCGAGCATGTGGTGGCGGGCGGCGACGCCCTGGTCCTCATGCCGACCGGCGGCGGCAAGTCGCTGTGCTACCAGATCCCGGCCCTGGTCAGACCCGGCACCGGCGTGGTGGTCTCGCCGCTGATCGCGCTCATGCAGGACCAGGTGGACGCGCTGCGCGCCCTCGGTGTGCGGGCCGGGTTCATGAACTCCACCCAGGACTTCGACGAGCGGCGCACGGTCGAGGCCGAGTTCCTGGCCGGTGAGCTGGACCTGCTCTATCTGGCGCCGGAGCGGCTGCGCCTGGACAGCACCCTGGACCTGCTCTCCCGCGGCAAGATCTCCGTCTTCGCGATCGACGAGGCGCACTGCGTGGCCCAGTGGGGCCACGACTTCCGGCCCGACTACCTCTCGCTGAGCCTGCTCGGCGAGCGCTGGCCGGACGTGCCGCGGATCGCCCTGACGGCCACCGCGACCCGGGCCACCCACCAGGAGATCACCCAGCGGCTGAACCTGCCGGCGGCCCGCCACTTCGTCGCCAGCTTCGACCGGCCCAACATCCAGTACCGGATCGTGCCCAAGGCCGATCCGCGCAAGCAGCTGCTCGCCTTCCTGCGCGAGGAGCACCCGGGCGACGCGGGCATCGTGTACTGCCTCTCGCGCAACTCGGTGGAGCGGACCGCGGAGTTCCTGAGCGCCAACGGCGTCGAGGCGGTGCCGTACCACGCGGGCCTGGACGCGGGCACCCGCGCGGCCCACCAGTCCCGGTTCCTGCGTGAGGACGGCCTGGTGGTGGTGGCGACCATCGCCTTCGGCATGGGCATCGACAAGCCCGATGTGCGCTTCGTGGCCCACCTGGACCTGCCCAAGTCCATCGAGGGCTACTACCAGGAGACCGGCCGCGCGGGCCGTGACGGACTGCCGTCCACGGCCTGGATGGCGTACGGGCTCAATGACGTGGTGCAGCAGCGCAAGCTGATCCAGTCCGGCGAGGGCGACGAGGCGTTCCGCCGCCGGGCCGCCTCCCATCTGGACGCGATGCTCGCGCTGTGCGAGACCGCCGGATGCCGCCGCGGCCGGCTGCTCGCCTACTTCGGCCAGGAGCCCGGCGCCGCGGCCTGCGGCAACTGCGACACCTGCCTGACCCCGCCGGAGACCTGGGACGGCACGGTCGCGGCCCAGAAGGTGCTGTCCACGGTGGTGCGGTTGCAGCGCGAGCGCGGCCAGAAGTTCGGCGCCCTTCAGATCGTGGACATCCTGCTCGGCAAGCGCACCGCCAAGGTGATCCAGTTCGACCATGACCAGCTGTCCGTCTTCGGCATCGGTGAGGACCTCGCCGAGGGCGAGTGGCGCGGCGCCATCCGCCAGTTGCTGGCCCAGGGGCTGCTCGCGGTCGAGGGGGAGTACGGCACGCTGGTGCTCACCGAGGAGAGCGGCACCGTGCTGCGCGGCGAGCGGGAGGTGCCGCTGCGCAAGGAGCCGAAGAAGCCGGCCGTCTCCCGCTCGGCTTCCGGCTCCGGTTCCGGCCGGGGCGGCGGCAAGGCCAAGGCCGCCGTCGCCGAGCTGCCCGAGCAGCTCCAGCCCGCCTTCGAGGCGCTGCGGGTGTGGCGCACCGGGCAGGCCAAGGAGCAGGGCGTACCGCCGTACATCATCTTCAACGACGCCACCCTGCGCGCGATCGTCTCCAGCATGCCGGGCTCCCTGCGGGACCTGGCCGGTATCAGCGGAGTCGGCGAGAAGAAGCTGGCGACGTACGGCGAGGAGGTGCTCGCCGTGCTGGCCTCCCTGACCGGATCGGCCCCGGCCGCCGCCCCCGCCGCCACCGAGCCGCCCGCGCCGGGCGAGGCCCCGGAGGACGACTGGCCGGGCCCGGAGGACGAGCCGGAGCCGGACGACTGGATATAGCCGGGCCGGAAGGGCGCCGCCCGTTCCGGGACGGGCGGCTCAGGACAGTGCCTTCAGGCCCGGTGCGAAGGTGATCAGCAGCGGGAGGAGCGGTACCAGCGCGGCGACCGTCGTGGTCAGGGCGCGCTGGCGGCGCAGCAGCCGCGGGGGCGGTTCCAGCAGGCGGTCCACCCGCTCGCCCAGCAGCCGGCGGCTGGAGGCACAGGACAGAACGCCCCGGTGCTGGTTCAGCTCGATCAGCGCGAGCGCGGTGGTCAGATGGCCGCAGCGCCGGGAGGCGGTGTCGTCGGCGGCCAGTTCCACCAGGCGGTGCGTCTGGTCGCGGAAGTGGGCGAAGAGCGGCACCCGGGGAAAGCCCGTGGCCAGCGCGGTGGACAGGTGCAGCAGCCAGTCGTGGTGGGCGCGGGCGTGGCCGCGCTCATGGGTGAGGACGGCGTCCAGCTGGTGGCCGGTCAGCCGGTGCAGCGCACCGGTGGTGACCACCAGCTGCGGGGGGTGCCCCGGCATCCACCAGGCGTCCGGGTACTCGTCCTCCAGCACCAGCATCGGGCCCCGCGCCATCGGCAGTCCGGCGGGCAGATCGGGGGCGCGTTCGCGCAGCTGGGCGCGGGCCTGGCCGCGGCTGCGGCGGGCCTCGACCAGTTCCCGGCCGAGCATCGCCGTGGTCCAGGCGGCACCACCGGCCAGCAGGACGGTGAGGACGGCGGCCCACACCGGCGCGGCGGAGAGGTCGTAGGCGGCGGTGACGGCGGGCGGCGCGGGGGCGAACACATGGTCGCGCACGGTGTGGAAGACCGCCGCGGTGCCCAGGGTCAGCGCGGCCAGGCAGCACAGCAGGACGGTGGCGACCAGGCACTGCCACACCCACAGCGCGACCACGGGTTCCCGCTCGGGCCAGTCGGCCCGGGTCAGCGCGCGCGGTGCCGGCCCGGCCGCCGTCAGGGCGACGACGGTGAGCAGGAGCAGGCAGACGGTCATGCCGGGGCTCCGGTTCCTGGTCGGAGAGGGGTTCGCGGACGGGTGGCGCGAAGGGGGCGGCGCGGGTGGCCGCCGCGGGTGGTGCGTGCTGCCGCCAGTATGACGAAGAGGGGCGCCGCGAGTCAGGTACCGGGAGCGATCCGTTCGCCCCGGCCCGCCCCGCGGCGCCCACCGGATCAGGCCGAGGGCACGACCCGGCCGGTCACCTCGCCGAGGCCCACCCGGATCCCGTCGGGTCCGGGCGCCCAGGCCGTCAGGGTCACCACGTCGCCGTCCTCCAGGAAGGCGCGCTTGCCGTCGGGGAGTTCGAGGGGGTTGCGGCCGTTCCAGGTCAGCTCCAGCAGGGAGCCGCGCTGGCGCTCCTCGGCTCCGCTGACGGTGCCGGAGCCGTACAGGTCGCCGGTGCGCAGGGAGGCGCCGTTGACGGTCATCTGGGCGAGCTGCTGGGCGGCGGTCCAGTACATGGCGGAGAAGGGCGGCTCGGAGATCACCTCGCCGTTGAGGGCCACGGAGATCCGCAGGTCGTAGCCGCCGGGCTCGATGCCGGGCGCCGCGTCGTCCAGGTAGGGCAGCAGCGGGTGGGTGCGCTCGGGCGGCGCCACCCGGGCGTGCTCCAGGGCGTCCAGCGGGGTGATCCAGGCCGACACGGAGGTCGAGAAGGACTTGCCGAGGAACGGGCCGAGGGGCACGTACTCCCAGGCCTGGATGTCGCGCGCGGACCAGTCGTTGAGCAGGAACAGCCCGAAGACGTGCTCGCGGAAGTCGCCGAGCGCGACCGGGGTCCCCAGCTCGCTCGGCACGCCCACCACGAAGCCGACCTCGGCCTCGATGTCCAGCCGGATCGAGGGGCCGAACACCGGCGCCGGGTCGGCGGGACCCTTGCGCTGCCCCGAGGGCCGTACGACATCCGTGCCCGAGACCACGACGGTGCCGGAGCGGCCGTGGTAACCGATCGGCAGATGCTTCCAGTTGGGGGTGAGGGAGTCCGCGGCGTCCGGGCGGAAGACCTTGCCGACGTTACGGGCGTGGTGCTCCGAGGCGTAGAAGTCGACGTAGTCCGCGACCTCGAAGGGCAGGTGCAGGGACACCTCGGACAGCGGGTGGAACAGGGGCGCGAGCGTCTCGCGGTACGCGGGGTCGGTGACCCAGGAGGTGACCGCGGAGCGCACCTCGGTCCAGGTGGCGCGCCCGGCCGCCAGCAGCGGGTTGAGGACGGGGCGGGCGAGCAGCGCTTGGTGCGGCGAGCCGAGGGCCGCGGCCGCGGCGCCCGCGTCGAGGACCTGGTCCCCGAGCCGGACGCCCACCCTGCGCTCCGAGCTGCCGGCGGGCGAGAACACGCCAAGGGGAAGGTTGTGCGGGCCGAAGGGGTCGCCCTCGGGGACGTCGAAGGGGGGCATCGGGGTACTGCCTCGCTCTCATCCAGGCCATGCGTGGCGATGCGTTGCACGTGATCGAGCCACACGTTACGGCCGGGACAGCGGTCTTGGGCAGTGGCTGGGGGGTTGCCCCCGTAGTGCCTCAAGAGTTCGCAATGTCCGAAAGACCCTTGTCGGAGGCGGTAGTTCCGGCTTAGCGTCCTTCGGGGGAGACGGACGGGGTGGATCCGTTCCCCTGGGGGGACACGTGGGGGGACCCGTGGCCGAAGACACCGTCGGTGCGCCCGTGCAGGTCGACCGTGAGGTGCCGGGACTGATCGTCAAGTTCGGCGCCTACCCGCTGCACCACGGCGGGGTGGGCGCGATCCGCAGCCTGGGCAGGCTCGGCGTGCCCATGTACGCGATCACCGAGGACCCGTACACACCGGCGGCCGCCTCGCGCTATCTGCGCCGGGCGTTCGTCTGGCCGACGACCGGCGCGGAGGACCCCGGGCATCTGGTCGAGGGGCTGCTGCGGATCGGGCGCCGGATCGGCCGCCCGGCCGTGCTGATCCCGACCGACGAGGAGGCGGCGGTGCTGATCGCCGAGCACCGGGAGGAGCTGGCCGGACCCTTTCTCTGCCCGCCCGTGGACCCCGGGCTGCCGCGCCGGGTGGCCAGCAAGCAGGGACTGCACGAACTGTGCGAGGAACACGGGCACGGCCTCGCGAGCCCGGCGGCGGCCTTCCCCCGGTCGTACGAGGAGGTCGTGGCGTTCGCCGACACCGCGAGCTTCCCGGTGGTGGCCAAGAACCGGGAGGCGTTCCTGCGCCGCAGCCGGCCCGCCGTGGGCGGCACCACGCGGATCGCCACCCGCTCGGGCCTGCTCGCCCTGGCCCGAGCGTGGGGGCCGGACCCCGGGGTGATCCTCCAGGAGTACCTGCCGCGCGAGCAGGCCGAGGACTGGATCGTGCACGCCTGCTTCGACCGGGACGCGAACCCGCTCGCGCTGTTCACCGGGGTGAAGGTGCGGTCCTGGCCGCCGCACGCGGGCATGACCGCGCACGCGTACGTCGTCGACAATCCCGAACTCGCGGACCTGGCGGCACGCTTCGTGAAGCGGATCGGGTTCAGCGGGGTGGCCGACCTGGATCTGCGCTTCGACCGGCGCGACGGGCGGTACAAACTGCTGGACTTCAATCCCCGGATGGGCGCGCAGTTCCGGCTGTTCGAGAGCGCGGCGGGCGTGGACGTCGTACGGGCGCTGCACCTCGATCTGACCGGGCGGCCCGTGCCCCGGGCCGAGCAGCGGGCCGGGCGGCGCTACGTCGTGGAGAACATCGACCTGCCGGCCCTGGTCGCCTACCGCCGCGGCGGCTATACGACCCCGCACGCGCCGCGCCGGGCGAGCGGGACGGAGCTGGCCTGGTTCGCGGGGGACGATCCGCTGCCGTTCCTCACCATGCTCGCCCGCTTCGCGCGGCCGGGCGCGCGGCATCTGCGCCGGCTGTGGCGGGACCGCCGCCGCGGCACATCCAAGTAGGCCACGAGGAAACGCGTCCTGGGGAGGGACTTCGTGATCCGACCGGTTGCAGTCATCGGGGCGGGGCCGTTCGGCCTGTCCACCGCCGCCCATCTGCGGGCGCGCGGCCTGCCCGTACGGGTCTTCGGCGACCCCATGGTCAGCTGGCATGCCCATATGCCCGAGGGCATGCTGCTGAAATCGACCCCCGCCGCCTCCAGCCTCGACTGCCCGCAGCCCGGCCACACCCTCGCCGACTACTGCGCCGCGGCCGGGATCCGGCGGCTGGCCCGCGACGAGGACGTCATCCCGGTGGAGACCTTCATCGGGTACGGCGAGTGGTTCCAGCGGCGGCTCGTGCCGGGGCTGGAGCGGGTGCGGGTGGTCTCCGTGGAGCCGGCCGGGCGGGACGCGGGCCGGGGCTTCGAACTCAAGCTGGACTCGGGGGAGTCGTTCGTCGCGCGGGCGGTCGTGGTGGCCACCGGGCTGTCCGGTCTCGCCCATCTCCCGGCCGAGCTGCGGCGGGCGGCGGGCGGCGAGCCCGCTCCCGGGGGTCCCGTCTCGCACAGCTCCCAGCACCACGACCTCGCGCGGTTCGCCGGCAAGGAGCTGATCGTGGTCGGCGCCGGGCAGTCCGCGCTGGAGACGGCCGTGCTCGCGGCGGAGGCGGGGGCCCGGGTGCGGGTGGTGGCGCGGGGGCGCGGCCGGGTCGCGTTCGGGGCGCCGCCCTGGGAGCAGCCGAGGCTGCGTCCCGAGTCGCCGTTCGGGCGGGCCTGGTCGCTGTGGGCGTTCAGCTACTGCCCGCACCCCTACCGCTTCCTGCCCGAGCCCGCCCGGCACTTCCTGGTGCGCCGGGTGCTCGGCCCGCTCGGCGCCTGGTGGCTGCGGGAGCGGTTCGAGGGCGCCGTACAGGTGACGGAGGTCGAGCGGGTGCTGGGCGCGGCGGCGGCGGACGGCGGCCCGGAGCTGACCGTGCGCACGCACGGCGGCCGCGTCGAGCGGCTCACCGCCGACCATGTCGTCGCCGCGACCGGCTACCGCGTGGACATCGCCGCGATGGACTTCCTCGGGCCCACCCTGCGCACCCACCTCGCCACCAGCCGCGGCACCCCGCGCCTCGGCGCCGGCTACGTCTCCTCCGTCCCCGGCCTCTACTTCACCGGCCTGCCGGCCGCCTCCTCCTACGGCCCGGTGATGCGCTTCGTGTGCGGCACGGAATTCGCCTCCCCGAGACTGGCGGGACATCTGGCGGCGGCGCACGGCTGAACACCGCGCCCGCGGGTCCGGCAGCGGCCTTTGCCGCCCCATCACCGCTTGCCCCAAGCCCACTTGGCGGCACGTTCCGCACAAGTCCGAGGAAGGACACGGGAGTCGGGGCGGCACGCGGCGGCTGGTGGAGGGGGCGGGTCCGTATTCTCGGATCATGGTTGCCTCCCCCGCGTACGCACTGATCGCCACCGACCTGGACGGGACGCTGCTGCGCGGCGACGACACCGTCTCCGAGCGCTCGCTGGCCGCGCTCGCGCGGGCGGGGCGGGCGGGGGCCCGGCATCTGGTGGTCACCGGCCGCCCGGCCCCCAGAGTCCGCCCCCTGCTGACCGCCCTCGGCAGCACGGGCCTCGCGGTGTGCGGGCAGGGGGCGCAGGTCTACGACGCCGGGTCCGGCCGCATGCTGTGGTCGGTCCGGCTGGACCGGGAGCTGGCCGAGACCGCGCTCGGCAAGATCGAGGCCGAGGTGGGCCCGGTGTTCGCGGCCGTCGACCAGGACGGCACGGACGGGCTCACCCTGATCGAACCCGGATACCGGATGCCCCACCCGACGCTGCCCGCGGTCAAGGTGGCCCGGCGCGACGATCTGTGGGGCGCGCCGATCAGCAAGGTGCTGCTGCGCCACGCCACCCTGTCCGACGACGAGTTGGCGGCGGTGGCCCGCTCGGTGGTGGGCTCGCTGGCCACGGTCACCATGTCGGGGCCCGGGACCGTGGAGCTCCAGCCGTGCGGGGTGACCAAGGCGACCGGGCTCGCGCTGGCCGCCGAACGGCTCGGGGTCCCCGCGAAGGACGCCCTCGCCTTCGGCGACATGCCCAACGACATCCCGATGTTCCGCTGGGCGGCGCACGGCGTCGCGATGGCGAACGCCCACCCCGAGCTGAAGGCGGTCGCCGACGAGGTCACGACGTCGAACGAGGACGACGGCATCGCCGTCGTCCTCGAAAGGCTGTTCCCGGCCGGATGACCGGGAACAGCGGTGGTGCCGGGGGCCGCTACGGCCCGGCGTCGATCAGTAGGCGCCGTTGACGTTGTCGATCGAGCCGTACCGCGCCGCCGCGTAGTTGCAGGCGGCGGTGATGTTCGCGACCGGGTCGTAGATGTTGAACGACGTTCCGGCCACGTGGTACGCGTTGAAGGTCGGGTCGATCACCTGGAGCAGACCCTTGGACGGTATGCCCTTGGCCGCGTTGGAGTCCCACAGGTTGATGGCGTTCGGGTTGCCCGAGGACTCGCGGATGATGTTGCGGTGGATGCCGTTGTAGGAGCCCGGGATGTTCTTCTGGGCCATGATCGCGAGGGACTCGCGGATCCAGCCGTCGAGGTTGTTCGGGTACCCGGCGGGCGTGGTGGCGGCCGAGGTCGTACCGGTGGTGGCGGACGCGGTCGCCGCGCCCACGAGCGGCATGGCGAGCACGGCCGCGCCGGTGCCGGCGACGGCGATCAGGCGGACGAGACGGTTGGCGCGGGTGCGGCGCGGCTGAACGGCAGCAGACATGGGGACGTTCCTCTCCTACGCCTGCGAGGTGAGCTGTCGGGTTCGGGCGGGGAGGTGCCCGGTCGCGCCCCGTGAGAGGCGTGGCTTTACCCCAAGCCGTCCGGTGCGAACACGCGGTGCGGCGCGCTGTGTCACGCGCTGCGCCATGTGAGTCGTCCGGTTCGGCGACTTACCTGGGTCCCCCGCTCCTGCCGTACGAATGAGTTCGTCGATGGGTGTACGGGCGGCGGCAGGATTAGGCGTCCGCCCGATGGCTCGGGAACGTATGCGAGAGCACATGCCGGGAACAAGCGCTGAATTGTTATATCGAGGCATTTGGCCTTGATCATCAGCCTATGGGGTACTTGATCCTTTGCGAATGCCAACACTCAACTCGCTTACGGGGTGCGGCGGGAAGAGGTGTCGGCGGGTCACCGGCGGGAAGGCGGCCGGGTGACCCAATTCACGAAATGGCAAACTATGGAAAATCGGGCATGGGGGATTCGTCCCTCGGTGGGGCGGGGTCGATACTCCGCCCGTCCCGGGGTCGCGCCGAAGTTCCCGATTACCGGTTAAGGCAATAATTGTCCGTTGTCATCATCTGAGCAGGGGTATGCCGTTCATGACCCGATACCGCCCGAGCTGGACGGGTGGGCGCAGGGTGGGCGCTATCGGTGATCGAAACCGGACCGGATACGCTGACTTGAGTGAGGGCAGCGACCTATCGACAAACCGCGTAATCGCCAGCAGACACCAGCAGACAGGAGACCCCTCGTGACCGTCGTCGGGCCGTTCGAGCTGAGCGTGCGGGACCAGGCTCTCGAAGCCGATGTCCAGGCCGGATTGGCGGCTGTCGAGGAGGGCCTGCTAGAGGCCACGAAGAGCGAGGTCCCGTTCATCACGGGGGCCGCGCAGCACCTCCTGCGGGCCGGCGGGAAGCGCTTCAGGCCGCTGCTCGTGATGCTCGCGGCGCAGTTCGGCGACCCCTACGCGCCCGGAGTGGTGCCGTCCGCCGTGGTCGTGGAGCTGACCCATCTGGCCACGCTCTACCACGACGACGTCATGGACGAGGCCGCCGTACGCCGGGGCGTGGACAGCGCCAACACCCGCTGGGGCAACTCCGTCGCGGTCCTCACCGGCGACTTCCTCTTCGCCCGCGCCTCCCAGATCCTCGCCGATCTCGGCCCCGAGGCGGTCCGGGTCCAGGCCCTCGCGTTCGAACGCCTGGTCACCGGCCAGATCCTGGAGACCGCGGGACCCACCGACGGCCGCGACCCGGTCGAGCACTACCTCGACGTCCTCAGCGGCAAGACCGGCTCGCTGGTCGCGGTGTCCTGCCGGTTCGGCGCGATGATGTCCGGCGCCGACGAGACGGTCGTGGACGTGCTCACCCAGTACGGCGAGCGGCTCGGCGTGGCTTTCCAGCTCGCCGACGACTACCTGGACATCGCCTCCGACTCCCAGGAGTCCGGCAAGACCCCCGGCACCGATCTGCGCGAGGGCGTCCCGACCCTGCCCGTGCTGCGGCTGCGCGAGCGGGCCGCCCGGCTCGGTCTGCCCGAGGACCTCGCCCTGTGCGAGCTGCTGGACTCCGACCTCGGCGACGACGCCCGGCTCGCCGAGGCACTGGCCGCGCTGCGCGCCCACCCGGCCCTGGAGCAGGCCCGCCGGGACAGCGTGCGGTACGCGGAGGAGGCGCGCGCCGCGCTCGCCCCGCTGCGGGAGTGCGATGCCAAGGTGGCGCTGACCGGGCTGTGCGACGCGGTGGTGCACCGGGCCGGGTGACCGCCCGTGTCCGTGCCCCGGACAACCACCCGTTCGGCGTCCACCAGGTGGCCGTACCCCGGGTTCTCGTCGCATCCTGCCCTGAGGGACGCGTCCGAGCCCCTAGGGGTGCGCCCTACGTGTCATACCGCAGTCGTACGCCGAGTTGGCTCCGAGGGCTGACGCTTCCTCACCGCGGATTTGGTCGTATGGACACCACGGACATCACCACTCCTCACCGATTCGGGTGAGAATGGCGGCTCGGGTGGACCAGCGTGAGGGCAGCCGCCGCCGACGACGGAGGTAAGGCACACATGGCACCGTACGAATCCGACGACGCAGTGGGCGCCGCGCGGGACGAGGAGAGGCACTCGGGCCGCCGCAAGGCCGCTCGGTACGCCGTCCCGGTCGCGGTGGTCGGGGTGGCCGCGGCCACCATCGGGCTGGTCCCGGCGCTCGCCGACTCCGGCGACCCGGACCTGCCCAAGGTCACCGCCCAGCAGCTCATCAACAAGATCGCCAAGTCGGATGTGCAGCAACTGTCCGGCACCGTGAAGATCAGCACCGATCTGGGCCTGCCGGACCTCGGCGGCCTGGAGAGCGGCCTCGCCTCCGGCATGGCCCAGGGCTCCGGCGCGGGTTCCGGCTCCGCCGCCGACCCGAGCTCCCGGCTGACCGAACTGCTCTCCGGCACCCACACCCTGCGCGTCGCGGCCGACGGCCCGGACCGGCAGAAGCTCTCGCTCCTGGAGCAGGGCGCCGAGTACAGCGTCATCCACGACGGCAAGGACGTCTGGGGCTACGACAGCAAGAGCGACCAGGTCTCCCACGGCACCGCGCCCGCCGCGGGCAAGGACCGCACCGAACCCCCGGCCACGCCCAAGGACTTCGCCGAGCAGGCGCTGAAGGCGGTGGACGACACCACCTTGGTGACCGTCGACGGCACCGCCCAGGTCGCCGGGCGCGACGCCTACAAGCTGCAGATCAAGCCCCGCCAGTCCGGCACCACGGTCGGCGCGATCAACATCGCCGTGGACGCGAGGACCGGCATGCCGCTGAAGTTCACCCTGACCCCGAAGAGCGGCGGCGCCGCCGTGCTCGACGCGGGCTTCACCCAGGTCTCCTTCGCCCGGCCCGCCGCCTCCACGTTCGCCTTCACCCCGCCGAAGGGCGCGAAGGTCACCGAGCAGCAGGACGGCGCGCTGAAGGACGGCGCGGGCAAGGGCGCGGAGCGGCCCGGCCTCGGCAAGGGCCTGGAGGGCGGGGACGGCGCCAAGGGCCTCGAAGGCAAGGGCGCCCCCAAGGTGATCGGCAAGGGCTGGACCTCCATCGCCACCTTCGACTCCGGCGCCAAGGGCGGCCTGCCCACCGGCGACAAGGGCGGCGACCTCGGCGGCTTCCTCGGCTCGCTGGGCGACAAGGTCTCCGGAAAGTTCGGCAAGGGCACGGTCTTCTCCACCCGTCTGGTCAACGTCCTGATGACCGACGACGGCAAGGTCTACGCCGGTGCGGTCACCAAGGACGCGCTGGTGAAGGCGGCGGACGCGGGCAAGTAGGCCGCACCCGTCGAGGGGAGCCGACGGGAGTCGTCGGGAACCGGCGGAAGTCGTCGGAGACCGGCGGAAGTCGTCTGAGACCGGCGGGATTCGAGGGGGGAAGCCGATGGACCCGGTACGGCCCGGGGCGGCGGACGGCGTGATCGCCACCCGCGGCCTCACCAAGCGCTACCGGGGCGGGCAACTCGCCGTGGACGGTCTCGATCTGACCGTCCCGGCGGGCAGCGTCTTCGGCTTCCTCGGCCCGAACGGCTCCGGCAAGACCACCACCATCCGCATGCTGATGGGCCTGATCGAGCCGACCTCCGGCACGGCCCGCGTCCTGGGCCTGCCCATGCCGCGGGCCGCCCGGACGGTCCTGCCGCAGGTCGGCGCGCTCATCGAGGGCCCCGCCCTGTACGGCCATCTCTCCGGCCGGGACAATCTGCTGCGCCTGGACGCGGCCGACCCGACCGCCGACCCGCGCACCCGCGCCGCCCGGGTCGCCGCCGCCCTGGAGCGGGTGGGGCTCGCGGCGGCCGCGGGCAAGCGGGCGAAGGCGTACTCGCTCGGCATGAAGCAGCGCCTGGGCCTGGCCGCCGCGCTGCTGCGACCGCGCCGGCTGCTGGTCCTGGACGAGCCGACCAACGGCCTGGACCCGCAGGGCATGCGTGAGATCCGCACCCTGATCAGGGAACTCGCCGCCGACGGCACCACCGTCTTCCTCTCCTCGCACCTCCTCGACGAGATCGAGCAGGTGTGCACCCATGCGGCCGTGATGGCCCGCGGCCGGCTGCTCGCCCAGGGCGCCACGGCCGACCTCGCGGCGGGGGCGCGCGACCGTCTGGTGGTGACCACCCCGGACCCGGTGGAGGCGGCCCGGGTGCTCACGGAGCAGGGCGCCGCCGATGTCACCGCCGACGGCGACCGGGTCACCGGCGAGCCGCCCGACCGCGACCTCGCCGAGGTGAACGCGGCCCTGGTCGCGGCGGGCGTACGGGTACGGGGGTTCACCCTCAGCCGGGCCTCCCTCGAGGACGCGTTCGTGGCACTGACCGGAGAGGGTTTCGATGTCGCGCGCTGACACAGCGACCACGGGCGCCGCCGAGCGCGGGCCCCACCCGCTGTGGACGCTGGGCCTGCTGCGCAGCGAACTGCTCACCACGCTCCGCCGCTGGCGGGCGCTCGTGCTGCTCGGGGTGCTGGCGGCGGTGCCGGTGCTGATCGGGGTCGTGGTGAAGGTCCGGGCGGGCGGTGGCTCGTCCGGCGCGGCCGGGCCCGCCTTCCTCGGCCAGGTCACCGACAACGGCCTCTTCCTGGTGTGCACGGCGCTGGCCGCGACCCTCCCGTTCTTCCTGCCGATGGCGGTCGGCGTCGTCGCGGGCGACGCGATCGCGGGCGAGGCCGACGCGGGCACCCTGCGCTACCTCCTGGTAGCCCCGGCCGGACGCACCCGTCTGCTGCTCGTCAAGTACGCGACGGTGGTGGCGTTCTGTCTGCTGGCCACGCTGGTGGTCGCCGCCTCCGCACTGCTGACCGGGGTGCTGCTCTTCCCGGTCGGCGACCTGATGACCATCTCCGGTACGACCATCAGCTTCACCGACGGCCTGCTGCGGGCCCTGCTGATCGCCCTGGTGGTGGCCGCGTCCCTGATCGGCGTGGCGGCTCTCGGCCTGTTCGTCTCCACCCTGACCAGCAGCGGCATCGCGGCGATGGCGGCCACCGTCGGCCTGGTCGTCACCGCCCAGATCCTCGACCAGTTCCCCCAGTTGCACGCCGTGCGGCCGTACCTCTTCTCCCATTACTGGCTGTCCTTCGCCGACCTGATGCGCGACCCCGTCTACTGGCACGACCTCGTCCGCGGTCTCGGTCTCCAGGCCCTGTACGCGGCGGTGTTCGGCTCGGCGGCGTGGGCGCGGTTCACCACCAAGGACATCACCACCTAGCCGAACCGGCCACCGCCAGCAGCAGCTCCTCCCGCCCGGGCGCCGCCACGAGCTGGAGCCCCACCGGGCAGCCGTCCCGGCCGAGCCCCGCGGGCAGGCTGAGCGCCGGGTGCCCGCTGAGGTTGAACGCCCAGGTGAGAGCGGTGGAATAGCGATCCCCCGGGCCGTCGTGGCCATGCGCGGCGCAGGGGGTGGTGGGGGTCAGCAGGAGGTCGGCGCGGCGGAAGAGGGCGGCGAGCCGGCGGTCGTTGACGGCGCGGACGCGGGCGGCCGCACCGAGGTCGCCGCCGTCGCGCAGGGCGAGCCAGGCGGGGCCCGGGTCGTCGAGGCGGAGCGGCTCCCCGGGTGGCGGAAGGCGTAGGGCTCCGGCGTCCGCGAGCCGGTGGGCGGCGGCGTGGGCGAGCGCGACCGGCTCGGGGTCGGAGTCGGCGAAGCCGAGGTCGGGCGACCAGAGGGCGATGGGCGTACGACGCTCACGGCCACCGGGTGTCTCGGGCGCGCCGCTCATCACCCGCCAGTACGCCTGCGCGTCCGCGGCGCACCGGGTCAGCACGCCGGGCGCCGCGAGCCCCGTGCGGTCGGCGGAGGGGAGCCGCCCGTTGGTCGCCTTCAGCCCGACCACCCCGCACCACGCGGCCGGGATCCGCACCGACCCCGCCCCGTCGGTGCCGGTGGCCAACGGCACCAGCCCGGCGGCCACGGCGGCGGCGGAACCCGCCGAGGAACCGCCGGGCGTACGGTCGTACCGCCAGGGGTTGACCGTACGGCCGTGCCGCCCAAGCCCCCATGTCTGCCAGGCCGTTCCCGGCCCCGGCACAGCGGTGGCCCCCACCGGGACGCACCCGGCGGCGATCAGCGGCCCCGCCCCGCGCAGACCATGCCGCCCCTTCACCCCGATCGGCACCCCGGCCAGCGGCGGCCGTTCCCCCGCCGCGATCCGCTCGTCCACCGCCCGCGCGCCCCGCAGCGCCGCCTCCTCCCACACCTCGGCGAAGGCGCACAGCACCGGGTCGACGCGCTCGATCCGCGCCAGCGCGGCGGTGACCGCCTCGACGGCCGTGAACGCGCCGGAGCAGGCGCCCGCGGCGATCTCCCGAGCGCTGGTCATGATGCCGTCCCTCCCTCACCGTCTCCCGCTCCGCGGGGCGTCGTTGAACAGCACATCCGCGACCGTCGTCCCGGTTCCCGGCCGGGCCCGGCGGGCCGTTGGGACGAGGCTGTGACGTCGGCGTGACGCGGAGGCGGGCATGGAACGGACACACTGGTTCGCAGGACGCGTGCGGCCGGTGCGCGGCGCGGGGGAGTGAGGGAAGGACCGATGGCTCGACTGAGCTTCGAGAAGAAGCGGGTGCCGGGACCCGTGGCGCACCCGGCGGCGGTGCCCGTCCGGGTGTACGGCGCGGGCGGCGCGTCCGTGGGCGGAGCGGCGATCGTGGCGGCACCGGGCGAGGAGATCCAGCAGGCCGTCCTGAACCACCTCCAGCGCCTCGCCATCAGCCTCGGCACCCCCGTACGGGCCAGCATCCAGGACGACCGCGCCGGCTGCGTCGTCCCGCTGGAGGTGTCGGCGGACGGCTCCAGCCGGGTCACCGGCAAGGCCGTCCGGGTCGCTCGGCCCGAGGCACCGGAATTCCTCCGGACCCCGCGGGGCGAGTTCGGCCCGGCGCCGGTCATGGGGGCGGCGGTGCCGGGGTCCGCCGTAGCTTCCGCCGCGCCCGTCATGGACGTACCGGAGCCCGTGGTAGACCTCCCCGCGCCCCTCGTAGACGTCCCCGCGCCCCTCGTGGTCGCTCCCGCGCCCGTCGTGGGCGCCCCCCGGCCGCTCACCGCCGCACCCGCACCAGCGTCCGCGTCCGCGCCGAGGGTCCCCGAGACCACCGGCTGGCCCACCGAGTCCGTCCCCGCGACCACCGCCACCCCCACCCCGCCCCGCGGCTTCGACGCCGTGGCCGAGGAGGTGCTCGGGGACGGTCCGGTCACCGAGACCGTGGAGGGGGCCGAACTGCTCACCGAGCCGATGACGCGGATCAACGAGGCCGTGCGCGCGGGCCGGATCGAGGACGCCGCGGAACTCGTCGAGCGCACGGTCGAGGAAGCCGTCGCCGTCCTCGGCGCCGGCCACGCCGAGGTGCTGCACCTGCGTGAACTGGCCGCCTACATCGCCTACCTGGCGGGCGAACCGGTGCGCGCCTGCCGGCTCTCCCTGGACCTCGCCCGGCTGCGCCGCACCGCGCGGGACGCGGACGCGGCCTACGGCAATGTGCAGAGCGCCTCGACCGCCTGGCGTGCCGTACGGGACCCGGAGGAGGGGCTGCGGCTGGGCCGCGACCTGATAGACCTCTGGGCCGACCTCGCCGCCGAACCGGGCCCCGCCGCCGACGACCCCCGCCCCCTGGAATCCGCCCGCGCCCGCATGCTCCGCCTCACCGACCGGGCCGGGCGGACGGCCGAGCACGGAGCGGCGTGACCGCTCCGCGCACCGCTGCGGAAACGATCAGGCGTCGACCGCGGCTCCGCCCGGAGCCTCCGTACGGGGGATACCGGCCCGAGCCTCCGCGACCCTCGCCTCCAAGGTCTCCACGGCCCTCCTCGACCGGCGCGCCGAGTGCAGGGCACTGCCCGTGAGCAGCAGCAGGGCCACCCATACCAGGGCGAACCCGGCCCAGCGCTCGGGCGGCATGGCCTCGTGGAAGTAGAGGATGCCCAGCAGGAACTGGAAGACGGGGGCCAGGTACTGGAGCAGGCCCAGGGTGGACAGCGGCACGCGGATCGCCGCCGCGCCGAAGCAGACCAGCGGCAGGGCGGTGACGACACCGGTGGAGGCGAGCAGCGCCGCGTGCCCCGCGCCCTGGGTCGTGAAGGTCGAATGCCCCCGCGCCCCGAGCCAGAGCAGATAGCCGAGCGCGGGCAGGAACTGGACCGCGGTCTCCGCGGCCAGTGACTCGACGCCGCCGAGCCCCACCTTCTTCTTCACCAGCCCGTAGGTCGCGAAGCTGAACGCGAGGCAGAGCGAGATCCACGGCGGGCGGCCGTAGCCGACGGTCAGGACGACGACCGCGGCGAACCCGGTCGCCACCGCCACCCACTGCAGGGGCCGCAGCCGCTCCTTCAGCAGCAGCACGCCCAGGGCGATGGTGACCAGCGGATTGATGAAGTACCCGAGGGACGCCTCCACCACATGGCCGGTGTTCACGGCCCAGATGTACATGCCCCAGTTGACGGTGATCACCGCGGCGGCCACGACCACCAGCGCCAACCGGCGCGGCCGGCGCAGCAGTTCCCCGGCCCAGGCCCAGCGCCGTACGCACAGCAGCGCCGCGGCGACGAAGAACAGCGACCACGCCATCCGGTGGGCGAGGATCTCCATCGCCCCGGCGGGCTTCATCAGCGGCCAGAACAGGGGGACCAGGCCCCACATGCTCTGGGCGGCGAAGCCGTTCAGCAGACCTATGCGGTGCTCACCCTTGGACGTCCGGGGCACGGGCCCTCCTTCTGCTCCTCATGCGCCGACGTGCGCGCGGGCACGAAGGTAGCGCCGCGCGCCCCTGACTGTCATGCCCGTATCGCCATACGGTCATGACAGCCGGGGCGCGCGGCGGGAGGCGCGGGCCGGGCGCCGGTCAGTCCTTGAACGCGGCCTCGACGGCCTGGGTCAGCGGGGTCGTCGGGCGACCGATCAGCCGGGAGAGGTCGCCGGAGTCGACTACCAGCTCGCCCCGGGAGATCGAGGGGTCCACCCCGGCGAGGATGGCGGCCAGCGGCTCGGGCAGCCCGGCGCCGACGAGGATGCCCGCCATCACCTCTTCGGTGACCGCGTTGTAGACGATCTCCCGGCCCGCCGCGCGGCTCAGCTCGGCCGCGTACTCGGCGAAGCTCCACGCCTCGTCGCCGCCCAGCTCGTACGTCCGGTTCTCATGGCCCTCGCCGGTCAGCACCGCGACCGCGGCGGCCGCGTAGTCGGCGCGGGCGGCCGAGGAGACCCGGCCCTCTCCGGCCGCGGCCACGACGGCGCCGTGCTCCAGCACCGGGGCGAGCTGCTCGGTGTAGTTCTCGTGGTACCAGCCGTTGCGCAGCAGCGTGTACGGCAGGCCGGAGGCGAGCAGCACCTTCTCGGTGGCCCGGTGGTCGTCGGCCAGCGTGGCCTTCAGGGTGCCGGGGGCGCTGGTGTACGCGAGCAGCGCGACGCCCGCCGCCTTCGCCGCCTCGATCACCACGGTGTGCTGCCGCACCCGGTCGTTGGCGAACTCGTTGCCCGAGATCAGCAGGACCTTGTCGCCTGCGGCGAACAGGGTGTCGAAGGTCTCGGGCGCGTTGTAGTCGGCGACGGCCAGCCGGACGCCGCGCGCCGCGAGGTCCGCAGCCTTCTTCTCATCGCGTACGACGGCGGTGATCTGCTCCGCCGGAACCTTCTCCAGCAGCTGCTCCACGACGTGCCGGCCGAGGTGTCCGGTGGCTCCGGTGACGACGATGCTCATGGTCTCTGACTCCTTGCGAGGGGGTTAGGGCACTAACCATACGGCTAGCGCTAACTAAAAGAAAGTGCACCCTCGCGCGGACATGGTCCGGACATCGTTCGGGCATCGTCCGGGCATGCGAAGAGGCCCGGGAACGGTCGTCCCGGGCCTCGTGGAGCGGTGTGCCGGTATCGGCGGTATCGGCGGGTGGTATCAGCCGACGACGGTCCAGGTGTCGTTGCCCGCGAGCAGCGCGCCCAGGTCGCCCTTGCCCTTCTGCTCGATCGCGGTGTCGAGTTGTTCGGTCATCTGCTCGTCGTAGACGGGGCGTTCGACGGAGCGGAAGACGCCGATGGGGGTGTGGTGGAGGGTGTCGGCGCCCAGGTCGCCCTTGCCCTTCTGCTCGATCGCGGTGTCGAGTTGTTCGGTCATCTGCTCGTCGTAGACGGGGCGTTCGACGGAGCGGAAGACGCCGATGGGGGTGTGGTGGAGGGTGTCGGGGTCGGCGAGTCGGGAGAGGGCGAAGGCGGTGGTCGGGGAGGGGGTGTGGGCGTCGTGGACCAGTAGCTCCGCCTGGTTCTGCGGGGTCACGGTGACCACCTCCAGGTCGCCGGTCCGCCGGTCGCGCACGACCCCTCGCGCCCCCTCGGCCCCGAACCGGATGGGCTGCCCGTGTTCGAGGCGGATCAGTGCTTCTTCGGCCTGCTGGCGGTCTTTGAGGGCGTCGAAGGCGCCGTCGTTGAAGATGTTGCAGTTCTGGTAGATCTCCACGAGGGCGGTGCCCGGGTGCTCGGCGGCGGCGCGCAGGACCTGGGTGAGGTGTTTGCGGTCGGAGTCGATGGTGCGGGCCACGAACGA